>VAYD01000437.1:259-5284 GCA_005883905.1 Actinomycetota bacterium | reverse complement strand
GCGAGCGCCGCGTGACCGACCACCGCATCAAGCTGACCGCGCACAACCTCGACCAGGTCCTCGAAGGCGACCTTGATGAGTTCTCGGCTGCGCTCGAAGCGGACGAGAAGCGCCGCCGTCTCGAGGACCAGGCTCAAGGCGAGTGAGGCCCCACCGGGGTCCGCCCCAACCGACATGACGAGCCCACCACGGCAGTTCGCAGGGCGCGCGACCCCGGTCCGCGACGCCCTCGATTCGGCGCGGATTGCGATCGCCGCGGCCGGATCGGACACGCCCGACCTCGACGCGCAGCTGCTGCTCGCCCACGCGCTCGGCGTGGACCGCGCGGCGCTGATCATGGACCCGGACCGCGCGGTCGAAGGCCCGGCGATCCGGACGTTCCAGCACCTCGTGCGCAGGCGCAGCGTCGAGCGCGAACCCGTCGCCTATCTGGTCGGCACGAAGGGCTTCAGGCACATCGACGTGCACGTCGACAGCCGCGTGCTCGTCCCGCGCCCGGAGACCGAGCTGCTCGTCGAGGTCGGGTTGACGCTGCCGCCTGGCGCGCGCGTGCACGACGCGTGCACCGGCAGCGGCGCCGTGGCGCTGGCGCTCAAGCAGGAGCGCCCCGACCTGGTCGTCAGCGGGAGCGACGCGAGCGCGGAGGCGGTCGAGGTGGCGCGGGCGAATGCTCGCCGGCTGAACCTCGACGTCGAGTTGGTCCAGGCCGAGCTGCTCGACGCCGCCTCCGGCGCCGACGCCGTCCTCGCCAACCCGCCGTACGTCGAGGCGGGCGCGAAGTTGCCGCCGGAGCTCGCGCACGAGCCGCCACAGGCGCTCTACGCCGGCGCTGACGGCCTCGACGTCATCCGCCGGATGGCCGCCGCGCGCCGGGCGCCGCTGCTGGCGCTCGAGGTCGGCGCCGGGCAGGCGCAGGCCGTCGCCGAGCTCGTCGGCGGAGAGGTCGAGATCCTGCGCGACCTCGCGGGCATCGAGCGCGTGGTGGTGAGCCGCCGATGATCACCGCCGAGGATGCGGCCACCTTCGAGCGCTGCATGGCAGTCGGCGGCTTCGCGGTCTTCCCGGCCGACACGGTCTACGGCCTCGCATGCGACCCCGACGCCAAGGAGACCGTCCAGCGCATGCACCTGCTCAAGCGGCGCTCGATGGACAAGCCCAGTGCGGTGATGTTCTTCGACGCCGAGCTGGCGCTCGAAACGCTGACCGAGCTCGAGGGTCCCGTCCGCGACGCCGCGCAGCGGCTGCTGCCCGGCGCCGTCACGTTGCTCATCCCCAACCCCTCGCACCGCTTCTCGCTCGCCTGCGGCGCCGACCCGGGCACGCTCGGCCTGCGCGTGCCGAAGCTCGACACCGAGCTGCGCAACGTCCGCTGGCCGGTCCTGCAGACCAGCGCGAACTTCGCCAGGCGCCCCGATCCGCGCCGGCTGCAGGACGTCCCCGTCGGGCTGCGCGACAGCGCCGAGCTGGTGCTCGACGGCGGCGAGCTCCCGGGGACGCCGTCGACCGTCATCGACCTGCGCGACTACGCAAAGACCGGGGAATACGCGATTGTGCGACAGGGCCTGTTCCCCGCCGACGAGGTAGCGTCGCGGCTGCAATGAGCACCGCGTTCGTCACCGGCGCCTCGGGCTTCATCGGCGGCGCGCTCACGAAACGGCTCGTCGCAGAAGGGTGGAGGGTCAACGCGCTCGCGCGCAGCGAGAAGAGCGCCAAAGCGGTACGCGAGCTCGGCGCCAACGCGGTCAAGGGCGACCTCGACGACGTCGCCGCGATGAAGGACGGCGCGCAGGGCTGCGACGTCGCCTTCCACTGCGCCGCGCACCTGGGGGAGTGGGGCAACCCGTCGGACTTCGAGCGCGTCAACGTGACCGGCACGGCCAACGCCGTGCAGGCCGCCAAGGGCGCCGGCGTGGCGCGCTTCGTCCACGTCGGCACCGAGGCGGCGCTGATGCACGGCGAGCCGCTCGTCGACGTCGACGAGACCGCGCCGCTGCAGCCGGACTCGAAGGCGCCCTACTCGCGCACGAAGGCTCGCGCCGAGCAGGTCGCGCGCGCCGGCGGCGCGGTCGTCATCCGGCCGCGCCTGGTCTGGGGCCCGGGTGACAAGACGATCCTCCCGACGCTCGCCGACGCCGTCAGGCGAAAGCGGTTCGCCTGGGTCGACGGCGGCAGGCACCGCACGTCGACGGCGCACATCGACAACGTCGTCGAGGGGCTCCTGCTCGGCGCACAGAAGGGCGAGCCGGGCGAGGCGTACTTCGTCACCGACGGCGAGCCGCAGGTCTTCCACGAGTTCATCACCGATCTGCTCGCGACGCAGGGGATCGCGATCCAGGTCTAGAGGAGACCGTCGTGCGCGGCCGCGGAACGGGTGTGGCTGAGTTGGACGTCGCGCATGACGGGCGCGAAGCGTAGCGCGCTAAAGTCGCGCTCGCCACTCCCCACTGCCGCGGCGGCAGCGCGCGGCGGTGCGACCGTCCGCCCGGGACGCGACACTCGACGACAGCACACGCGCGCGCGCACGAGCAAGGGGACAGCAGCCATGAGGATCGCCGTGGCATCCGACCACGCCGGGTTCCACCTGAAGGAGCACGTCCGGCAGGTGCTCGAGACCCAGGGTCACGACGTCATCGACGTCGGAACCGTCTCGCCTGACTCCGTCGACTACCCGCGCTACGCGGAGGAGGCCAGCCGGCTGGTCGCCGAGGGCGAGGCCGAGCGCGCCGTGCTCGCCTGCGGGTCGGGCGTCGGTGTCTCGATCGTCGCCAACAAGGTCGCCGGCGTGCGAGCGGTGAACGCGCACGATCCGTCGGAGGCCGAGATGGCCCGCCGGCACAACGACGCCAACGTCGTGGCGCTCGGCGGCGCCCGGCTGGCGACCGACCAGGCCGACCGCATCGTCGCCGCGTTCCTGCGCACCGGCTTCGAGGGTGGCCGCCACGCCCGGCGCGTCGGCCAGATCGCCGATGTGGAGCGCGGTCGGGACTCCGTGGTACCGTCGGGGTCAGCCGCCGCGACTGGCGCCTAGGGAGGAGTACACCTTCGGGGAACGGCGGCCGAATCCACCGCCGCGCGCCTGGGCAGCAACCCGTCCACCGGAGGATTCCGAGATGTCCGACCTGCCGCCCGATTTCTTCAACCGCCCCGTCGCCGACGTCGACCCCGAGGTCGCCGAGGCCATGGGCCTCGAGCTCCAGCGCCAGCAGCGCACGCTGGAGATGATCGCCAGCGAGAACTTCGTCCCGCAGTCCGTCCTGGACTGCCAGGGCAGCGTGCTCACCAACAAGTACGCCGAGGGCTATCCGGGCAAGCGCTACTACGGCGGCTGCGAGTACGTCGACATCATCGAGCAGCTCGCGATCGACCGCGCGAAGGCGCTCTTCGGCGCCGAGCACGCGAACGTCCAGCCGCACGCCGGCGCCCAGGCCAACGCGTCGGTCTACCACGCGCTGCTGCAGCCGGGCGACACGATCCTCGGGCTCTCGCTGCCGCACGGTGGCCACCTGACGCACGGCATGAAGCTCAACGTCTCCGGGCGCCTGTACGACATCGCGCCCTACGAGGTCGACCGCGAGACGAGCCTGATCGACATGGACGCGGTCGAGCGGATCGCCAAGGAGCGCCGGCCGAAGCTGATCCTCGCCGGCTGGTCGGCCTACCCGCGCTTCTTGGACTTCGAGCGCTTCCACGTGATCGCCGACGAGGTCGACGCGATCCTGATGGTCGACATGGCCCACTTCGCGGGGCTCGTCGCCGCCGGGCTGCACCCGAACCCGGTGCCGATCGCAGACGTCGTCACCTCGACCGTCCACAAGACGCTCGGCGGTGCCCGCGGCGGGCTCATCCTCTGCAAGGAGGAGTACATGAAGCCGATCAACTCCGCGGTCTTCCCGGGCCAGCAGGGCGGCCCGCTGGAGCACGTGATCGCGGGCAAGGCGGTGACGTTCAAGATCGCCGCGTCCGAGGCGTTCCGCGAGCGCCAGCAGCGCACCGTCGAGGGGGCGAAGGTCGTCGCTGAGGCGCTGATGAAGGCCGGCCACGGCGTCAACGTGCTCACGGGCGGCACCGACGTGCACCTCGCGCTGGTCGACCTGCGTGAGTCCGATCTCGACGGCCAGATGGCCGAGGACCGGCTGCACGACATCGGCATCACCGTCAACCGCAACGCCGTGCCGTTCGACCCGCGCCCGCCGATGGTCACGAGCGGCCTACGCGTCGGCACGCCCGCCCTGGCGACCCGCGGCCTGCAGGCCCGAGGCGGCCAAGGACGACCTCGCCGCGCGCGTCTCGGCGATCGCCGAGCGCTACCCGCTCTACGAGCACCTGGGCGCCGCAGCAGCCGTCTGAGCAACACGAGAGACTCCCGCCCATGAACTTCACGGGCCTCGACGCCTTCTGGGCGGGGCTCTTCGCCGCGGTCGTCACGTACGCGCTGACGCCGCTGACCGCGCGGCTCGCGGTGCGCCTCGGCGCCGTCGACGAGCCGCGCGGGCGCGGGCTGTCGGAGCGGCCGACCCCGCTGCTCGGCGGCCTGGCGATCTTCGCGGGCGCGGGCAGCGCGATCGCGCTTTGGCTGCTCGGCGGCCACAAGGAGTGGTCGGCGATCCTGTGGGGCGCGGCGATCATCACCGCCGTCGGCGCGCTCGACGACATCTACGACCTGCCGGCGCCCGTGAAGCTCGCCGGCCAGATCGTCGCGGTGCTGCCGCCCGTGCTCACCGGCGTGCGCGTGGACCACTTCACGCTGCCGTTCGTGCACCGCGTCGACCTCGGCGGCTCGGGCGAGCTGCTCACGATCATCGGCCTCGTCGCGGTGATCAACGTCGTGAACCTGAGCGACGGGATCGACGGCCTCGCCGCGGGGGTCTGCGCGATCTCCGCGATCGCGCTGTCGATCATCGCGTTCGACCTCGACAAGGGCTCGGCGGGCGTCCTGGCGGCGATCACCGCCGGCGCCGCGATCGGGTTCCTGGGCCACAACTTCCACCCGGCGTCGATCTTCATGGGCGACTGCGGCTCGAACCT
>VAYD01000437.1:0-213 GCA_005883905.1 Actinomycetota bacterium | reverse complement strand
GGACACGACGTTCGTCGTCCTCAAGCGCATGAAGTACGGCCGCCCGGTCTATGTCGCCGACACCAATCACTTCCACCACCGCTTCAGCCGGATCGGCTTCAGCCAGCGCCGCACCGTGCTGTACCTGTACGCGTGGACGGCGTCCCTGGCGGGCCTTGCGGTCGCGATCCGCTTCGTGCCCTACTCCGACAACCACGGCCACCTGAAGACCCC
>VAYD01000159.1 GCA_005883905.1 Actinomycetota bacterium | reverse complement strand
CCCGTTCGTCGTGGCCGGCCCGACGTCGTCGGTGGACGCGGCGCTGCCGAGCGGCGACGAAATCGAGATCGAGGAGCGCGACGCCGACGAGGTCCGACGGCCGGGCGGCGACCTCGTCACGCTGCCCGACGTGGCGGTGCGCAACCCCGCGTTCGACGTCACCCCGGCGGAGCTGATCACCGCGTTCGTCTGCGAGCGCGGTGTCGCGCAGCCGCCGACGGCCGCGGCGATCGCCGCGCTGCTCGCTCGATGAGCGGCGTGCTCGACGCCCTGCGCCGGGCCGTCGAGCACGGCGACCTCGACGCGCTGGCGCCGGGCTACGGCCGCAACGCGGAGCTCGACGCCTCCCTGCCCGGCGGCCGGCGCCGCCACCAGGGCCGGGCCGACATCGTCGCCGAGCTCGCCCGCTGGTGGGACGGCCCGGCTGCCGAGGCGACGTTCGAAGCCCACGTCTTCGAGCGCGGCGCTGCGCTGTGGACCGATCCGGCGACCTGATCGTGCGCCACTGGGTCTATTCCGCCCGCCCCCGGGGCGCGTTCGGGGGCAACTCCGGCGCGGCCGTCGAGCGCCGCGGCGACCTGGTCGTCAAGCGCGTCGTTCCGCTCGACGGCTGGATGGGCCGCGCCACGCGCGACGAGCTCGGGCGCTCGGCGCGGCTGTGGCTCGACGGCCAGATGGCGCGGCTGCCGGTGCAGCTCGACACGGCGATCCAGCGCGTCGAGCCCGACGGCGACGGCTACTGGATCCACATGCGCGACATCTCTGAGTACCTCATCGGCGAGGAGCGGCGGATCGGCCCGGACGAGCTCTACGCGGTGCTCGGCGCCGCCGCCGGCATGCACCGCGAGTTCCACGGCGAGGACGTCGCGTCGGCGACCCGGATCGAGGACTTCCTCGCGATCGCGTCGCCGGCGACCACGGCGCGCGAGCTCGACGAGCCCGACCTGGCGCCCAAGCAGCTGCCGGCAGGATGGGACGCCTTCGCACAGGCCACGCCCGACGAGATCGCCGCCGCAGGCGCCGCGCTGCTCGACGACCCGGCGCCGCTGGCGAAGGCGCTAGTGCGCGACGGCCTGACGCTCATCCACGGCGACCTGCGCGACGACAACCTGGGTGTCCTGGGCAACGACGTCTTCCTCATCGACTGGGACCTGGCCGCGATGGGCACGCCGGCGGTCGAGCTGGTGTGGTTCATGCTGGAGGACGCGTGGCGGATCGACGTGCCGCGCGAGGAGATCGTCGCTCAGGGCTTCGCTGCCGAAGGCTCGATGCTGGACGACCGCGGGCTCGCGCTCGGCGCCGTCGCCGGCCTGTGCACGTTCGGCTGGCTGCTCGGCCACAGCGCGGTCGTGCATCCCGACCCGGCCGAGCGGGCGTGGGCGGCCGACGAGCTGGCGTTCTGGGCGCCGTATGCCCGCGCCGGGATCGAGACGCTGTGAGGGCGGCGGCGCTCGCCGCGCTGGCGCTCGGCCTGTCCGCCGCGCCGGCCGCCGCGCAGACCTGCGGCGCCACCGCGGGCGTGCCCGCCTTCGCCCCCGGCTCCGTGCCGGTGACCGACGAGCAGGTCTCCGCGTACCTGGCGCAGGTCGATGCCGCGTCGACCCGAGTCGAGACCGGCGTTGCGGGCGCGAGCGTCCAGGGACGGCCGCTGCCCTACGCGATCGTGTCCGCGCCGCGCAACCTCGACCACCTGGGTGCGATCGCCGCGCGAGCGCGCGCCTCGCGGCGCGGCCGCTCGCACGCAGCGGGCGGGCCGGCGATCGTCTGGCTGGCGGCCAACGTGCATGGCAACGAGCCGTCGGGCACGGACGCGGACCTCCAGCTGCTGTCCGAGCTCGCCCGCAGCTCGTCGTGCGAGCTGCTCGATCGGCTCGTCGTCGTGTTCCTGCCGCTGCAGAACCCCGACGGCCGCGCGGCGGGAACCCGCGTGAACGCCAACGGCTTCGACCTCAACCGCGACTGGTTCGCCGCCACCCAGCCCGAGACGAACGTGAAGCTGGCGCTGCTGGAGCGCTATCCGCCGGTCGCGTTCGCCGACCAGCACGAGGAGGCCGGCGGCTCGTTCTTCTTCCCGCCCGACACGGACCCCGTCCACCACGAGGTGCCGGCGGCCGCGCTGCGCGCGATGAGCGACACGATCGCGCCTGCGCTGCGCCACGCGTTCGGCCAGGCAGGGGTCAGCTACATGACAGGTACGGGCTACGACCTGTTCTTCATGGGCTACGGCGACAGTGCGACGACGACGCTGTTCGGCGCGGCCGGGATGACGTTCGAGAAGGGCATGGACGCGCCGTTCGACGAGCGCGTCGCGGAGCACCACCTGGCCGCGCAGACGCTCCTGCAGACGGTGGCCGCGCATCGCCACGAGCTGCTGCGGGCGTGGGACCGGACCTGGCGCCAGGCGCGTGCGGAGGGCGCGCACGGCAGGCTCGAGCCCAACGCGTCGGGCGCGCGGGTGACGCGCGCGCGGATCTACGCGTACGCGTGGCGCGCCGACGCGGCGGCGCAGGACGCCGCTCATCTCGCGGAGCGGCTGCGCGCGGTGGGCGTGCGCGTCAGCCGCCTGCGCCGCGCGGTGACCGTGCGGTTCCACGCGTACGGGACCTCGGGGACGAGCCGCCGGCAGCTTCCGGCCGGGACGTGGTTGGTGACGCTCGCGCAGACGCAGAAGCACTGGGTCGAGGCGATGCTCGGCGAGAACCCGTACGCGTCGGTGCCGTACTTCTACGACGTCGCGTCCTGGTCCAACCCGCTGCTGATGGGACTCGACGGCGGCGCCATCCGCTCACGGCTGCCGCGCGGCACGCTGACCCCGGGCAGCGCGCCGACCGCGCCCGAGGGCCCGCCGTTCGCCGGCGACTCCGAAGGCGCGGCCGAGGTGGCGATGCACCTGCTGGCACAGGGCAGCCGGCTGGCGCGCGTGCCGCGCGCCGGGACGTACGTCGCCGCCGGCGATGGCGTCGAGATGCGGGCGCCGCGCGTCGCGCTGCTCGACGAGGGCCCCGCGACGGCGTCGTTCGCCTGGGCGCGCTGGCTGCTCGAACAGCGCTACGGGCTGCCGGTCGACCTGGTCGGCAGCGCAGACCTCGAGCGGCTCGCCTCGGGCGACTACAGCGCGTTCGTCGTGCCCGACGGCGCGTTCCCGCCACCGTCGGCAGCCGGGCTGGCCGCGCTGCAGTCGTGGGTTCGCAACGGCGGCACCTACATCGGCTTCCGCGGCGCGGGGATCGAGCTGGCGCAGTCGGCGGGGATCACCACGGCGACGGCCTCGCCGGCCGCGGACCCGCAGATGCCCGGGGTCTCGCTCGGCGTCGCGCTCGACCCGGACGACCCGGTCGCCTGGGGCGAGCGCACGAGCGGCTTCGTGTTCGCGGGCGGCGACCCGGTGCTGCATCCGTCGGGCGGGACGGTCGTCGCGCGCTACCCGTCGGGGAGCGCGTTCTTCGCGGGCGGATACGCGGAGGGAACGGCGGCGCTGCATGGCACCGCGGCCGCGCTCGACGAGCCGACCGGCGCGGGCCGCACCGTGTTGTTCGCGTTCGACCCGGTCTTCCGCGGCTACGTCGAGGGCACCGAGCGCCTGGTCGCCAACGCGCTGCTGGCCCCGCCGACCGGGCGGGCCGTCACGCGCTCGCGAACCGCCGCCAGCGCAGGTGCTCGACGATTCGCTTCGAGTCGCAGATCGCCTCGCCGTCGATGACGACGAGCGGCACCGAGCGCTGGCCCGACAGAGCCTGAACCTCGGGGCGATCGCGCCGGCGCCACGGCACGCGCACCGTCTCGACGTCCTGCTGATCCCGACGCAGCTCACGCGCGACCCGCCCGCACGGGCACAGCCAGTCGGTCGGCGTTCGGCAGCGGTAGAGCGTGGTTGCCATCAGTCCAGCCAGCCTGCCAGGCTCGTCGTCTGCTTGACGCCGTAGCCGACGACGCGCAGCGGGATCGGCTGGCGCGTGCCGGGCCTGCGCAGCCTGGCCGGCTCGCGGTCGCGGTACCAGTCGATCGTCGTCTGCAGCGTGTCCTCGTGGTGCGCGGGCTTGTAGCCGAGCTCGCGCTTGGCCTTCGTCGAACGGAACGACCACCACAGCGATGCCGCGCGGACCTCACCGACGGTGATCGGCGGCCGTTTGGACAGCGGGTTGAGCTCGAGGCCGCGGGCGAGCGTCACCGCGGCGGCGAGCGGCAGCTTCACCGCCGGCGGCTCGACGCCGCTGAGGCGCCCGAGGTCCGCAAAGAGGCGGTCGAGCGTGAAGTTGCGATTGCCGAGGATGTAGCGCTCGCCGGGAGTGCCGCGCTCGTCGGCCAGCAGCTGTCCGCGCGCGACGTCCTCGGCGTCGACGATGTTGAGCGCGCCGTCGACGTAGGCCGGGATCTCGCGGCGCAGGAAGCGGCGCACCAGCTCGGTCGACGAGTGGTACACGTCGCCGGCGCCGAACACGTGGCCCGGGTTGACGACGACGACCGGGAGCCCGAGGCCGCCGATCCGCAGCGCCTCCTTCTCGGCCTCGTGCTTGGCGTTGATGTACGGCAGGCCGTAGCGGCCGGCACGGAAGACCTGGCGTTCGTCGGCCGTCGAGCCGCGCGGCGCGGGCCCGACGGCGGCGACCGACGATGTGTACACGCAGCGCTCGACGCCCGCGGCCAGCGCCTCCTCCAGCGCCGTGGTCGTCCCCTGGACGTTGATGCGGAACAGCGTGTCGGCGTCGGCACGCAGGTTCGTGAGCCCGGCGACGTGGAAGAGGCGGTCGACGCCGCGCATCGCGCGGCGCAGCGCGCGGCGGTCGAGGATGTCGCACTCGACGCGCTCCACATCGAGGTCGGCGAGGTTTCCCAAGCGCGACCGTGGCCGCGTCGTCACGCGCACGTTGTCACCGCGCAGGACGAGCTGGCGCGCGACATGCGACCCCACGAGCCCCGAGGCTCCGGTGACCAACGTGACCCCCACGCCGCGGAGTGTAGGTCGAGGTCCGAGGAATAGGCTTGCGCGCGATGCCCGAGGTCGCCATCGTCGTCGACACGACGCACTACATGCCGCGCGAGCTCGTCGAGTCCAACGGCCTTCACGAGGTCTCGCTCTACGTCAATGCGGGCGACCGTCACGAGCGCGAGAGCGACATGCCGGACTTCGACGCGTTCTACGAGAGCCTGCGCACGTCGGCGCAGCTGCCGACCACGTCGCAGCCGTCGATCGGCGACTTCCTGACCGTGTACGAGCCGCTCGTCGAGGAGGGCCGCGACATCGTCTCGGTCCACATCTCGGGCGGGATATCGGGCACCGTCGAGTCCGCTCGCCAGGCCGCGACCGATCTGGCCAGCCGCAAGCCGCAGCGTCGCATCGAGGTCGTCGACACCAACAGCGCGTGCGGGATCATCGGCCTGAGCGCGCTCGCCGGCGCGGCGGCCGCGCGCGCCGGCGGCGACATCGACGCCGTGACCGCGCGCGTCCGCGCGGCTGTAGACGTGGCGAAGATCTGGTTCGCGGTAGACACGCTCGAGTTCCTGCGCCGCGGCGGGCGGATCGGCACCGCGCAGGCCTGGCTCGGCGGTGCGCTGAAGATCAAGCCGATCCTGACCGTCGACGGCGAGATCACCCCGATCGAGCGCGTGCGCACCTCGGGCCGTGCCTTCGAGCGGATGGTGGACTTCCTGCGCGCGCGCCACGACGACGGCTGCGACGCCTGGGTCGTGCAGCACATCCAGGCGCCTGACCAGGCCGCGGCGCTGGCCGACCGTGGCCGCGAGATCTTCGGCAAGGAACCGGTGTTCGTCGGCGAGATCGGCCCCGTGATCGGGACCCACGTCGGCCCGGGCCTGCTCGGCGTCGGCGGGATCCCGAGCAGCCTGCTGGGCTAGCTCGTCCCCGGCTGCTCGACGATCGCGATCGCCGGCTCGCGCCGGTTCCAGATGTCCCGCACGACGATCTGGATCGCGCCCGCGACCGGGATCGCGACGAGCACCCCGAGGACGCCGAGCAGGGTCGAGCCGATCAGGATCGCGACGATGGTGAGGAGCGGCGCCACCTGGACGGTGCGGCGGTAGACCACGGGTTGCAGCACGTTGTTCTCGATCTGCTGGTAGACGATGAGAACGATGACCCAGACGATCGTCGCCGTCGGGAAGTCGGTGAACGCGGTCACCGCCCCGATGACGATCCCGCCGATCGTGGCGCCGACCAGCGGGATCAGGTCCAGGAAGCCCATCAGCACCGCCAGCGGAGCAGCGAACGGCACGCCGAGGATCCGCAGCGTGACGTACGTGACGCCGCCGGCGATGAAGCTGATGAGCAGGTTGCCCGCGACGTAGCCCGCGACCGAGCGGTAGATGCCCTCGAAGACGACGCGCAGACGCTCTTCCTCGGCCGGCCCGCGCATCCCTAAGAAGAAGCGCAGGATCTTGCCGCCGTCGAGCAGCAGGAAGAACGTCATCGTCAGCACCGTCACGAGCTTCACCAGTGCGCCGAAGACGCCCACGGTGATGTCCTGCAACGTGCCCGCAGCCTCGCCCAGCCTCGAGGGAAGCTTCGCGGCCTGCTCGTTGAGCTTCTTGGAGATGTCGTACTTGTCGTCGTACTTGCGGAACGTCTTGCTCTTGCGCAGATCCTGGACGTAGCCGGGGATGTCCTTCGAGAGCCCGTTCACCTGGTCTACGACCGGCGGGATGATCACCAGGCCGACGCCGAAGATCGCGGCGACGATGCCGAGGTAGACCAGCACGATCGCGATGCCGCGCCGGATATGGCGGCGCACGAGGAACTCGACCGGCGGGCCGAGCGCGATCGCGAGGAAGCCGGCCACGAGCACGAGCTCGAGGACCGAGCGCACCCTGTAGACGAGGTACAGAAGGAGCGCGAGCACGGCAAGCGTCAAGAACACGCGCACGATCTGCCGCGTGGTCCACGCGTTGGGACCTGGCTGCACCCGCGCGAGGCTACGGGCGCGCCCGGACCGACATTTGGGTCTGACCCTTTTGTCGCTAGCGGCGGCGGCGGCGCATGATGCCGCCGAGCGCGGCGATCCCGCCGCCGATCACGAACCCGGCGACCGCCGCCCCGATGACGACCTCCCTGCGGTGGCGGGCGATCTGCTTGCGCCAGTCGGTGACCTCGGCCACCTCGCCGCGCAGCCGCCCGAGCGACAGCGCGAGCTCGGCGCGGTTGGACTCGATCGACCGGCGGATCTCCTCGGGTGTGCGCGTCGCCATCGGCTAGATCGTGGTCTCGGGGTCGGAGGACTTCACGGTCTCGCGGATCAGCTTGGCCTCCTCGAGCGCCATCTCCGGCGTGGGCGACTGCACGCTCTTGAGCCAGCGCGCCGCGAGGTAGCCGGCGATGCCGCCGACGACGAACAGGATGCCCGCGATGAGGAAGAAGCCCCAGAAGTACGCGTACGTGGGCACGGGCAGGAGCCAGTAGGCCAGCCAGGAAAGGCCGTGCAGGAACAGGACCAGCCCGGCGATGACGAAGATGCCGGCGGCGACACCGACCGCCAGCCCGCGCGCGAGCGTCTGCAGCTTTGCGGTGACCTCCGCCTTGGCCAGCTCGATCTCCTCGCGGACGAGCAGCTGGGCCTTGTCGGAGACCTCGTTGATGGCGGCGATGATGTTCGCCTGTGAGTTGTTGTCAGTCGTGGCTGCCAAGGCGCTTGAGGATCAGCGCGGCGAGGAGGCCGCCGGCAAACGCTGCGCCGACGACGAGCTCAGGCCGCTCGGTGGACGGTGCGGACGCCGGCGCGCCGTCGAACATGGCGCTGCCGGGAGGCGACGTGTGCGCGGCGGGCTCCGGACCCGCCGCGGTCGGGGTGTGCGGATCGCCGCTCACTCAGGCGGATCTTCCCCGAAGGCGCGGCGCCAAATCATGGCGGCGACGCGGGTGGTGGCAATCGAAGCGACGGCTCCGAGCCCGGCCAGCAGGCCGGACCACATGAGCCGCTTGGCGAGTTCGTTGTCCATCTCCGGCAACCTACCTCAGACCGCCGGCGCAGCGCGGTCGAGCCCCGCGCAGATCGTCTCCACGACGAACTCCTTGGCCTGTTCGTACTCAGCGTCGCTCTGCGGCAAGAGCTCGAAGATCCACCCGGTCAGGACCTGCTCGATCGCGCCATAGAAGGCCATCGCGGCGAACTGCGGCGTGATCGTGTCCTTGAACGCGCCGTCGTCCTGCGCCTTCTCGACGATGTTGGCGATCAGCTCGTACGCCTCGCGGATCTTGGCCAGGTGCGTCTGGCCGAACGAGTTCGCCGCGCGCGTGACCTCGACGATGATCACCTTCATCAGGTCGGGGTCGTGGCGGTAGGAGTCCACGATGAACGACGCGATCGCGTAGAGCTTCTCGCGTGGCGAGATGTCCTGGCGGTCGGTCTCGCGGATCGCCTCCAGCAGGACGTTCCAGCGCTCGAGGAACAGCGTGTCGAGCACCTCGTCCTTGGAGCGGAAGTAGTGGTAGACGAGCCCGTACGCCACGCCCGCCTCGTCGGCGATGTCGGACACGCGGCACCCGTTGAAGCCCTGGCGGGCGAAGACGCGGACCGCCGCGTCGAGGATGAGGCGCCGCTTGTCGGCAGCGGTCACCATCAGGCC
>VAYD01000436.1 GCA_005883905.1 Actinomycetota bacterium | reverse complement strand
TGCGTGCGCGCAGGTGGCTGCGCAGCGTCGGGTCGGCCGTGACGCAGTGGTGGAGGACCGCCTGTTCCTCACTCGTGTCGGCCTTCTGCATCGCGAGGATGAAGTCGCGCACCGTCTCGAGCGTGTCGCGTCCCGCAGGCCGCTCGGCGATCGCGTGGGCGAGCGCATCCTTCATCTGCTCGAGGTCGCTGAAGAGGATGTCCTCCTTGCTGGGGAAGTAGGCGAAGATCGTCCGCGTTGCCACGTCCGCGGCCTCTGCGATCTGCGGCAGCGTCGTCTCGTGGTAGCCGCGCTCGATGAACAGCTCGTGCGCCGCCGCCGCGATCGTCTCGCGCGTGCGCTGCTTCTTGCGCTCTCGCAGGCCGGGTCCAGTGTCCATCGGCGTTCAGTATATCGACACAAGCTGCATTTCACGCAACTTTGCATGGCATGCAAATTTACGCTACGGTCTCGCGCATGCTGACCCTCACCCGCTGGACGATCGCCCACCGCCGGATCGTCGTCGTCTCCTGGATCGTCCTCGCCGTCGGACTGCTCGGCCTCTCGAGCGCCGTCGGCAACAAGCAGGCCAACAACTTCGCGCTCTCGAACACGGACTCGCAGCGAGCGGTCGACCTCCTGCAGAGCCGCTTCCCGGCGCAGGCGGGCGACTCCGACCAGGTCGTGTTCCACGCTCGCCACGGCAAGCTGACCGACGCATCCGCGCGCGCCGCGATCGCGCCCGTGCTGCGGCGCATCGAGCGTCTGCCGCACGTCGCGGGCGTGGTCAGCCCGTACGACGCGGGGGCGAACGCCGTCTCGAAGTCCGGCACGATCGGCTTCGCGACGGTCGAGTTCGACCAGCGGGCGAACCAGCTCCCGAAGACCGCTATCCAGCGCGTCATCGACACCGCCCAGTCCGCGAAGTCCTCCGCCCTGCAGGTCGAGCTCGGCGGCGAGGCAATCCAACAGGCCCAGCAGGCGGGCCTGGGTTTCGCGACCGCGATCGGCCTGCTCGCCGCGGTGGCGGTGCTGCTCATCACCTTCGGCTCGCTGCTCGCGATGGGCCTGCCGATCCTGACAGCGCTGCTCGGCCTCGGCGCGGGGCTCGGCGTGATCGGGCTCGGCAGCCACGTCGTCGACATGGTCGACTTCTCCACGGAGCTTGCGCTGATGATCGGCCTGGGCGTCGGGATCGACTACGCGCTCTTCGTCGTCACGCGCTTCCGCAGCGCCTACCGCGAGAACGGCGGCGACGTCCAAGCGGCGGTCGAGCTGGCGATGAACACCGCCGGCCGCGCGATTCTCTTCGCCGGCGCCACGGTCGTCATTGCGATGCTCGGGCTGCTCGCGCTGGGCGTGAGCCTGCTCTACGGCGCCGCGATCGCCGCGTCGCTGGCCGTGCTGCTGGTGCTGGCCGCTTCCCTGACGCTCCTGCCGGCCCTGTTGATGTTCACCGGCAGGCGGGTCGGGCGCACGCGCCGCGGCGCCGAGCCGCGTGCGGCGCGCGCGGGCTTCTGGACCCGCTGGGTCGGGCTGATCCAGCGGCGTCCCGCATGGGCGGCGATCGCGTCGACCGTGCTGCTGCTGGTCCTCGCCGCGCCGGCGCTCGGCCTGCGGCTCGGGCAGAGCGACGCCGGCAACGACCCGGAGAAGCAGACGACGCGCCAGGCCTACGACCTGCTCGCCACGGGGTTCGGCAAGGGCTTCAACGGGCCGCTGCTGGTTGCCGCGCGCCTGTCGCACGCCGGCGACACCGCTGCGCTCGCGCAGCTCGAGACCACGCTGCGCCACACCGACGGGATCGCGTCCGTCGCGGCGCCGCGGCTGAACCCGGCGCGCGACACCGCCGCGATCTCCGTGTACCCGACGACCTCGCCGCAGAGCGCGAAGACGACGAGCCTCGTCAAGAACCTGCGAAGCGACGTGCTCCCGCCCGTGGCGAAGGCGACCGGTGCGGCGGTCTACATCGGAGGCGCGACCGCGACGCAGGTCGACTTCGCGCACGTGCTGGCGGCCAAGCTCCCGCTCTTCATCGGGATCGTCGTCCTGCTGTCGGCATTGCTGCTGCTCGTCGTGTTCCGCTCGCTGGTGATCCCGGTGCAGGCGGCGCTCATGAACCTGCTGTCGATCGCCGCGGCACTGGGCGTGACCCAGGCGATCTTCGAACGCGGCTGGCTCGCCGGGCTGATCGGCGTCGAGCCCGGCCCGATCGACGCCTTCATCCCGGTCTTCGTGTTCGCGATCGTGTTCGGGCTCTCGATGGACTACGAGGTCTTCCTCGTGTCCCGCATCCACGAACCGGCCGGGTCATCACGGCCGCTGCAGCGGTCATGGTCGCCGTGTTCCTCTCGTTCGCCCTCGGCGACAATCGCGCGATCAAGCTCTTCGGCGTCGCGATGGCGACCGCGGTCTTCCTCGACGCGGTCGTGATCCGCAGCATCCTGCTGCCGGCGGTGCTGGAGCTGCTCGGCCGCCGCACCTGGTGGTTCCCGAGCTGGTTCGACCGCCGGCTCCCGCGCCTGGCGATCGAGCCCGAACCATCTACTGCAGGCCAATGATCAGGCGCTGGAGCACGTCGGTCATCTCGGCGCGCGCCTTCGCGCGGTCCTCGGCGGCTGCGACGTAGAGCACGGCCTCGTCCAGGGCGCCGACGACGACGTGGGCGAGGGGACGGACGGGCTGGCGCGCGATCGTGCCCTCGTCCATCGCCGCCTCGAGCAGCGCCATCGTCTCGCCGATCGCGTGGCGCTGGCCCATCTCGCGCCACTCCTGCCAGCCCAGGACGCCGGGCGCGTCGATCAGCATGATCTGCTGGACCTCGGGCTCCTCACAGGCGTCGAGCCACGCGCCCATGGCCGCGAGGAGCGCCGCGCCGGGGCCGGATGCCTTCGCCACCACCTGCTCGCCGAGGCGGTTGACGACGTCCTGCTCGAGATCCTCCAGCACGGCGCGGAAGAGATCGCGCTTGTCGGCGAACTGGTGGTAGAGCGCGCCGCGGGTGACGCCCGCCTTGGCCACGATCTCCTCGGTGCCGACGTCGTTGTAGCCACGCTCGCCGAATAGGTCGCGGGCGGCGCGGATGAGTGCGCCACGTGTGGCCTCTGACCGTTCGACCTGGGTTCGCTTGACATGCATGCAGTATGTATGAAAGATGCGTACAGCCTGTACGTCAACTGCTGGAGCGAACGATGCCACAGACACTGGATCTCACCGCGGGGCCGATCGAGTACGAGGACACGGGAGGTTCCGGCCCAGTCGTCCTCTTCGTCCACGGCCTGCTCGTCGACGGTTCGCTGTGGCGCAAGGTCGTCCCGGGCCTCGACGGCTTTCGCTGCGTCGTGCCGACGCTGCCGCTGGGGTCGCACCGCGAGCCTATGCGCGACCGCCGCGCGCTGACGCCGGTCGGCGTCGCCGACCTCATCGCGGAGTTCATGGAGCGCCTCGAGCTGACCGACGTGACGATCGTCGCCAACGACACCGGCGGGGCGATCACCCGTGCGACGCGTTCGAGAACTTCCTGCCGCCGGCGTTCAAGCCGCTGCAGTGGATGGCGAAGGCGCGCCTGCTCGGAGCCGCGTTGCAGGGCATGCGCATCAAGCCGCTGCGGCCCACGCCGTTCGCGTACGGGCTGCTGACGAAGCGTCCGATCCCCGCCGAGGTGCTCGAGGGCTGGGTGCGCCCGGCACTGAACAGCCGTGGCGTTCGCCGCGACGTGACGTACTTCACGCGTCACATCGACAAGAACCTCACGCTCGACGCGGCAGCGAAGCTCGGCGCGTTCGACCGCCCGGTGCTGTTCGCCTGGTCGGCCGAGGACCGGTTCTTCAAGATCTCGTTCGCCGAGCGGCTCGCGGCGGTGTTCCCGGACGCGCGCGTCGAGCCGATCGCGGACGCGTGTACGCCGCCTCGTTCGCACGACCGCCCGCCGTTTCAAGCGAGAATGGCCCCCGGTTCGACCTCGAGCTGGAGTCGTAGATGCTGCTGGCGGTGGACGTCGGGAACACTCAGACGCACTTCGGGACGTTTGACGGAGGCGAGCTCGTCGAGCACTGGCGGTTTGCCACCGTCCGTGACTCGACGGCCGACGAGCTGGGCGCGGCGCTGCGCAACCTCCTGGAGCTGCGCGGCGTCGGCCTTGCCGACCTGACGAGCTCGATCGTCTCGAGCACGGTGCCGCAGCTCGCGCCCGAGTGGGAGGAGATGGCGCGCCGCTACCTGGGCCACGAGATGCTGGTCGTGGGGCCCGGCATCAAGACCGGGATGGCGCTGCGCTACGACAACCCGCGCGAGATCGGGGCCGACCGGCTCGTCAACGCGGTCGCGGCGTACGACCGCGTGAAGGGCGCGTGCATCGTCGTGGACTTCGGAACGGCTTTGACCTACGACCCGGTCAGCGCCGACGGGGAGTACCTGGGCGGGATCATCAGCCCCGGCGTCGAGATCTCGATGGAGGCGCTCTACATGCGCGCCGCGAAGCTGCCGCGTGTGGACCTGGCGCCGCCGCGCACGCTGATCGGCAAGTCCACGATCGATGCGATCCGCAGCGGCATCGTCTACGGGTTCGCCGGCCAGGTCGACACGATCCTGCGCCGCATGCGGGCGGAGATGGGCGAGTGCGAGACGATCGCCACCGGCGGCCTGTCCGAGCACATCGTCCCGTTATGCAAAGAGGTCGACACCGTCGACGACCTGCTCACGCTGAACGGCCTGCGCCTGCTGTACGAGCGCAACCGGTAGACGGAAAGGGGTCAGGTCTTTCTTTGCCGCATCCCATGCGGCAAAGAAAGACCTGACCCCCTATCGGGCTACCCTGACGTGTGTGCTGAACACGCCGTTCACGATCGGGCGCGTCGAGGTGCCCAACCGCGTTCTGCTCGCCCCGCTGGCCGGGATCGGGAACTGGTTCGTGCGCCTGCAGGCGCGCCGCCACGGCGCCGGCCTGGCCGTGAGCGAGATGGTCTCGAGCTTCGCGATCCACTATCGCAACGAGAAGACCATGAGCGAGCTGCTGCGGATCCACCCGGACGAGGGCCAGGTGTCGATCCAGCTGTTCGGCCAGGACCCCGACGTGATGCGCAGCGCGGCGGAGACCGTCGCGCAGCACGGCGCCGCGATCATCGACCTGAACATGGGCTGCCCGGTGCCGAAGGTCTGCAAGACCGGCGCAGGCGCGGCGCTCATCAAGGACCCGGACACCGCGGTGGCCGTCGCTCGCGCGGCCGTGGAGGGCAGCGGCCTACCGGTGACGGTGAAGCTCCGCAGCGGCCAGCGCCCCGGCGAGACCGACGGCTACGCCCTGGCGCACCGGCTCGTCGGCGAGGCCGGTGTCTCGGCGATCGGCTTCCATCCGCGCAGCGCCGCGGTCCACCACAAGGGCGCGCCGGACTACGACCTCGCCGCGAAGCTCGTCGAGTCGCTGCCGGCGCCGGTGATCCTGACCGGCGGCCTGCGCGACCGCGAGGCGGTGCTCGCCGCGTACGAGCGCACCGGCGCGGCCGCCGTGATGCTCGCCCGCGGCTCGCTCGGGAACCCATGGCTGTTCGAGGAGCTGCTCGGGGAGCGCACAGAGGACCCGACCGCCGACGAGATCCTGGACGAGCTGGACTGGATGATGGGCGCCGCCGCCGAGCACTTCGGGCCCGAGCGCGCGGCCCGCTGGATGCGCAAGGCGTACCCCTGGTACATGGAGCGCCTGGGCGCGGGCAAGGCGGCCCAGGGGCGCCTGCAGGCGACCGATTCGCTCGCGGCTGCCCAGGCGGTCTTGAGCGAGTTGCGCCCGTTGCTACACTGCGCCGCCGTCCCCGCCTGAGCGCGGGGTTTTCCCTGCTCCACCACCCCCGGTTCGGTCTTATGCCCAAGGACGTCATCCTCACCCCAGAAGGCCTCCAGAAGCTCAAGGATGAGCTCGAGGAGCTGTCCGGCAACAGGCGCCGCGACGTGGCCCAGCGCATCAAGGAGGCTCGCGAGTTCGGCGACATCGCGGAGAACGCCGAGTACGACGACGCCAAGAACGAGCAGGCGATGCTCGAGCAGCGCATCATGCAGCTGCAGGAGCGCCTGCGCGCCGCCCAGGTCGTCGACGCGAACAACGTCTCCACCGACGCCGTCGGCGTCGGCTCGGTCGTCAACATCAAGGACGAGAAGGGCGGCTCGCTGAAGTTCACGATCGTGGGCTCGGCCGAGGCCAACCCCGCCGAGCAGAAGCTGTCCAACGAGTCCCCGGTCGGCAAGGCGCTCATGGGCCGCAAGCGCGGTGAAGAGGTCAGCGTCGCGCTGCCCAACGGCAAGAAGCGCAAGTTCAAGATCACCAAAATTGATATAGGCCTTTAGGGTCTCCGCCTTATGGCGGATGACCTGCTCGCCCAGCGCAGAGCCAAGCTCGATCGCCTGC
>VAYD01000033.1 GCA_005883905.1 Actinomycetota bacterium | reverse complement strand
ACCACGAGACCAGCCTCCTCGAGGATCCTCAGGTGCTTCATGACGCCGAAGCGCGTCATCGGGAGCCGCTGCTCCAGCGCCGACAGGGTCTGCCCGTCGTCTTTGAACAGCTCGTCGAGCAGGCTCCTGCGCGTGGGATCCGCGAGCGCCCTGAACACGTCGTCCATGGCAAGGATGATAGGTGACTATATGGTCACATGTCAAGCGCGACGTTCTGCGGTCAGTCGCAGGGCGAGCTTCGGGCAGGCAGCCGCGGCCTCGCGGGCGTGTGCCAGCAGGTCGGGCGGGATCGGCTCGCCGTCGACGATCGGATAGCCCCACTCGTCCAGCTCGATACGTTCGGGCAGCAGCTCGGCGCACAGGCCGTGGCCGCTGCACGCGATGGGGTCCACGCGGATGCGAGCGGTCATGCCGCCACCGTGCTGAACGAGGCCGGGACGGAGAGTGTGAGCGGGCGCGCGCAGGCCCGGCACGGGCCGCGGCGCGCGTGCTCGGCGAACTCGAGCGGGAAGACCTCGAGCGCGCTGCGCAGGAACCGCACCGCGCCATCGGGCAGGCGGCAGGCGCCTCGCCGCGCGACGAGACCGCCCCACCGCTCGATCCGCGCGAGGCCGTGGCCGTCGTCGTACCCCGCCGCGACCCTCGCGAGCTCGCCCGCGATTGCCGGAAGGCCATTGCTGCACGGGCCGCACTGATGGGCGCTCTGGCCCTCCAGCCAAGCCATGGTCTGTGCGACCTCCTGCACGGGGCAGGCGGCGACGTCCAGCGCAACGACCACGCCGGCAGCCAGCGACGCGCCATGCCATGCGAGTCCTTCGTCATCGAGCGTCACCGTCGGGAGCGCGGCTGGCGGGATCCACGTCCCGTGAAAGCCGCCGACCAGCACGGCGCGGAGATGGTCCGAGGGCCCGCCTGCGTGCAGCAACACGTTGTCGAGCGGGCTGCCGAGCGCGATCTCCTGGACGCCGGGGCGCTCGACCGCGCCGCAGACCGTCACCATGGCGGAGCCCGGGTGCCCGAGCGTCCCAACCTCGCGAAACCAGTCGGAGCCGTGGCGCAGGATCAGCGCGAGGTGGGCGAGCGTCTCGGGGTTCTGCACCAACGTCGGCCGGCGCCGCAGGCCGCGCTCGAACGGCAGCGGCGGCGAGGTCGTGGGCTTGAGCGACGCGCCGTCCAGGTAACGGATCAATGCCGTCTCCTCGCCCGCCAGGTAGGCGACTGGCACCGGCGCGATCGTGACGTGGCGCGCGTCCGGACGCTCGGCCACCGCGCCGTGCAGCGCGTCGAGTGCGCGCGGGGCATCGCGGGGGACCGCCACGACGACGGCGCGAGCGCCGACCGCCGCGGCCGCTGCCAACGCCCCGTCCAGCACAAGGTGTGGCGCGCAGCGAAGCAGAACGCGATCCTTGGAGCTCATCGGCTCGCCTTCTGCGCCGTTGACGAGCACGGTCTTCGAGCCGCGCCGCGCAGCGACGCTTCGCAGCTTGACGCCGGTCGGGAACGATGCACCGCCACGCCCGCGCAGACCGGCGTCGTCCAGCGCATCGAACAGCTCGGGGCCGGCGGCCGGGGCCGAGCCATGGATCGCCAGGTGCTCGGCGAGCGACAGCGGACGGTCGTCGCGCACGCCGGCGAGCAGGCGCGGCAGGCTCATGCAATCGGCCTTCCGGCCAGGGTGCCGCTGACCGAGCCGTCGTCGACCGAGAGGTTGACGCTGAGCCGCAGGGCGCGGCCGTCGGCACTGCCCACCTCGGCGCGCAGGACGGTGTCCTGCAGGAACTGCACCTTGCCCTGGTACTCGGTCGGCCGTTGCGGCGGGCCCAGAGTCACCGCGCTGCGGTCCATGCTCAGGCCGCCACCGGGCAGCGCGGTGCCGCCCAGCCGGATGCGCAGGATGCCGTCGGGTCGCCCGTCCAGGCGCAGGCGGAGGTCGACAACCGCCGTCCCGTCGGAACTCGTTCCTTCGCGCAGCGGGCCCGCGAAGCCGGCCGTGAACGTGTGGTCGAACGGGTCGCTCGCCGTCGTGGAGGCGGTTCGCCTGGCGGATGCCGCCGCCGGAGGGTTGAAGGCCGCCAGCACGCTCGCGGGCGTGCCCGCGCGTCGCGACCAGCCATGCGCGAGCGGCCCTTGCGGCAGCCACGCGGCGAGCCCGATGACGCAGAGCGTCGCTGCGGAGGCGGCGCCGACACGCGCCGGCGACGGGGTGCCCGCACGCGCCACGCGCGCGAGGACCGCGAGGACGACCGCGCCCACCGAGCCGATTGTGAGCGCGAGCATCCAGGTCGACTTGGTGTCCGATCCCGTTCCGAGGCCGTGGAGGATCGCGACGGGCCAGCACGCGTACGCGGCCCAGTGGACGCCGCGCCAGACCTGATAGCCCAGGCGCCGGCGCACGAGGCTTGTGATGGTCACGGCCACGAGCAGGTCGGCCGCCACGGCGCCGAGGCCCATCCAGAGCGGGCGATAGTCGGTCGCGTACGGCACGAACGCCGCGAGCACGCCGATCCTCGGGAACGGGTCGAGGATCGTCGTGACGATGTGGACCGCCAGCATCGCCAGCGCGAGCATCGAGATCGTCCGGTGCAGCGCAGCGATCGCATAGCGCGGCGAGCCGCCGGGTCGCCAGCCGCGCTCCTCGCCGATGCCCATCACGACGCTCGCTGTCAGCAGGACGGTCGTCGTCGCGCCCGCACCGCGTGTCGCGTACCAGAACGCCGAGGGGCCGTGGGCCGCCACAGCGGCGGTCATGCCGCCGGCACCTCCTGCGGCCAGTCGTCGACGGCCACAGTCGTCCCGTCGCTTGCGACGAGCCGCGCGGGCAGGCCACGCTCGGTCAGCCATCGCTCCGCGGCGGGGCCGAGCACGACCGCAGCGGTGGCCGCCGTGTTCGCGTCGAGGCATGAGGCCGCCGCGACGCTGACGGTGCGCCAGCACGCGCCGGCTGGAATCCCGGTGCGCGGATCGATGATGTGGTGGCGGCCGGCGCCCCAGCGCCGAACAGCGGTGCTCGAGGTGGCAACGCCGCCGGACCTGATCGTGATCGCCTGATCGGCGGGCCCGCGGTGGTCGTCGCCGATGCCCACCGTCCAGCCGGCTTCGGGAGCGGGGCCGGCGACAGCAATGTCGCCGCCGAGGTTGACGAGCACGCCGCACCCGGGGCAAGCGGCCGCTGCCGCGGCTGCGCAGCGGTCGGCGGCCAGCGCCTTTGCCGTCGCACCCAGGTCGAGCTGCACGCCGGCGGGAACGATCACGAGGCGCCGGGCGGGATCGTGGCGCAGCACGCGCCAGCCCGGCACGCGGGCCGCACGCAGGCGGCCGGCCTGCGGGCGCAGCTGAGCGAAGTCGCGGTCGTAACCGGCCAGCATGAGCGCCTCGCCGATGGTCGGGTCGACGATGCCGTCCGTGAGACGCGCCGCGCGCAGCGCGGCGGCGATCGCCTCGCTCAGGAGCGGCCCAACAGGAGTGGCGCGGCCGGCGCGGGCGTTCAGCCGGCTGAGCTCGGAGTCCGCGCGGAAGCGGCTGCACGCATGGTCGATTGCGACGACCTCGGCCTGGACATGGCGCTGTGCCGTCTCGAGGGCCTCAAGCTCGGTGACGTGGACGCTCACGGTCGTGCCGATCGCGGCCCAGCTCGCTGTGGCGGAAGCGATCACGACCCGCCCGACACCGGAGGCTCGGGCGCCTGCTGCTGCGCCTGCGGCGGCTGCTGCGTCTCGGATGGCGCGGCTTGCGGCGCCTGCGCCGGCGGCTGCAGCGACCCGTCCGCGGCGATCGACGGCACCTGGTCCGGCCCGGGAACCGTCGCGCGAGCGTGAGCAGCGCGCCTGCGGGGGGCGGTCTGCACTGCCTTCGCGTGACCGTCGTGGCCCTTGAAGGCATGGGCGGCTGCGACCGAGAACGCGGCGGTCAGACCCGCCGCGCCGAGTCCCGTCGCCCAGCGCGCGACGCGCACGCCGCGCAGCAGGCGGTCACGGCGAGGAGATCCCATGTCGGACATGGTTGCCTGAAGCGAGTCAAGAGCAGGTAAAGCTCGCGTCAGAGCCGCGTCTGAATGCGACGGAGTTGGGAGATCCGGGGGCGAAATCCCGAGATGTGATGGAGCCAGCCGGGCTCGAACCGGCGGCCTCCGCCTTGCAAAGGCGGCGCTCTCCCAACTGAGCTATGGCCCCAGGGCCGCCAAGTCTAGCGTTGACAGCAGGACCCACCGCGCTAACCTAGTGATCGTTAGGTATGACTCTACTGCGCGCAAACATCCTCTTCGTCGCTGCGAATCTCCTCCACACCGCCGACCATCAACGCCAGGGCACCGCGGGGCTGAGATGGGAGATCCTGGCCGGTGGATCCGCGATCACGATCGCCGCGATCGCCTCGCTCGTGCTCGCCTGGCGCAAGGACGAGCGGGCGCCGATCTTCGGCGCGGTGCTCGGGCTGAGCGCGGCGGCCGGGATCGCCGCGAGCCACCTCGCGCCGCACTGGAGCGCGTTCAGCGACTCGTACCCGGAGATCCATGCGGACGCGACCTCGTGGGTGGTCGTGCTGCTCGAGATCGCGGGTGCGCTGCTGCTCGCCGCGGTCGCGGTGCGTGAGCTACGACGGGCGTCCAATGGAGCGCCGCGGGCTGCGGTCGTGGCTGGAAGCGGCCGAAGCACGTGATGAGGACACCAGCATGCGGCGGGCGTTGGGGAACGGTCCGCCGCAGACGTCTCAGCGCACGCGCTTCAGAAATGGGGCGCGTGCGTCGTTAAGCGGCGCTACAGCGTGGCCTCGCCCGTCATCACGATCACGCAGTCGCCCCCGACCCGGACGCGGTCGCCGTCGATGCGAGCGTCCAGTCGCGAGGGCCGGCCGATCTCGGCGCCCTGCTCGATCGAGATCGACGAGATCCCCGTGTAGCGGTGCAGGTAGGCGCACAGCGGACCGACCGCGCTGCCGGTCGCGGGATCCTCGATCGCGTCGGAGCCCTCCGCGAAGAACGCGCGCGCCCACCCCCGCCCGTCCTCCCCGACGACCGCCAGGTAGACGACGATCCCGTCGCCCTCGGCGATCAGCGCCGCCAGCGGCGCGGCCTCGCCCGTCCGGGCGCGCAGCAGCGCATCGCGGTCGACGACAGGCACGATCAGCTGCGGCACGCCGGTGGAGACCCACTGCGGGCACAGCTCCGGGTGCAGGTCGGCGGCCTGCAGCCCGCACACCGCGGCGACCCGCTCGCGCTCGACCTCGGCGCGGAAGCCCGTCGGCTCGCAGACGAGCTCGGCTCTCCCGCCACGCCCGTCGCCGCGCAGCTCGACGTCGACCGCCTGCACGCCCGCGGGGGTCTGCTGGCGGTAGTGCGCGCTGCGGTCGCCGCGCAGCGCAGCCTCGGCGACGGCGGCGCCGAGCGACGGGTGGCCCGCCAGCGGCAGCTCGCGTCCGACTGTCCAGATGCGGTTGCGGTAGGTCGCGTCGGGCGCCGCCGGCGACTGGATGAAGCTCGTCTCGCTCAGCTGCGTCTCGCGCGCGAACGCCAGCATCGTCGCGTCGTCGACCGGGTCGGCCCGGTGCACGACCGCCAGGCCGTTGCCCGCCAGCGGCGTGTCGGTGAAGACGTCGAGCCAGGTGAGCGGGTACGCGCTCAGAAGTCGAAGTCGCGCGGGGGCTTCTGCTCAAACCAGAGCCGGTCGTGCTCCGGCGTCTCCTGCAGGAACTCCGGCGTCTCCTCGAGCTCGTCGGCGGGCTCGGCCGGCTCCCCTTCGTCCTCCTGCGCCGGAGGCTCCTCGGCCTCCTCGCGCTCCTCTGCGGAGAACTCCTCCGTTGCCTGCTGCACGTCGAAGGCCGGCTCCTCAGCGCGATCTTCGGCGGCGACGGGGGGCGGCTCGGGCCCCTCTTCCTCGGCCGCGTCCGGCGGCTCGTAGGGGGCAGGCGGCTCGTCCACGAGCGCGAGCTGGTCCTCGTGGATCTCGGGTTCCTCCGGCTCGGCGTCGTCGTCCGGATCGTGACCGCCGATCGGCCCGAGCGCCTCGTCCTCTTGGCGTGCGACCTCCTGCGGGTCGGCCCCGTGGCGGCGCTTCAACTCCAGATGCTCACGGATGGCGTCGTCGAGCAGTCCCATGGCTGTTAGGAGACTAGCTCGCCCGGACGGTCTGGTTCTTCCCGGCGCGTTTGGCCCGATACAGCGCCGCATCGGCCGCCGCCACGAGCTCGCGCATGTCCTCGATACCGTCCCCCAGGGCGGCCGCGCCGAGGCTCGCCGTGATGCGGATGACGCGCCGCTCGCCGGTCTCGTCCTCGAGCGGGAACTCGAGCGCCTCGATGCCCTCGCGCACGCGTTCGGCGAGGTCGTAGGCCCCCTCGAGATCGGTCCCCGGCAGCACGACCGCGAGCTCCTCGCCGCCGTAGCGTGCCGGAAGGTCGATCGCGCGCGAGGACTCCTTGAGCACCCGCGCGACCTCACGCAGCACCACGTCGCCCTGCTGGTGGCCGTAGGTGTCGTTGACCTGCTTGAAGTTGTCGATGTCGAGCATCACGAGGCCCAGGCCCTGGTCGAAGCGCTGCGAGCGCGCGACCTCGCCCGCCAGCGTCTCCTGGAAGCGGCGGCGATTCGACAGGCCGGTGAGCTCGTCGGTGACCGCCTGGCGCTCGACGGTCTCGTGCAGCCCGACGTTCTCCACCGAGACCGCGGCCTGGCCGGCGAGGTAGTTGAAGAGATCGTGCTCGCTGGCGGAGAACGCTTTGTCGTAGCGGCCGACCGACACGATGCCGGTCACGCGGCCCTCACCGTCGGCGGAGCGCAGCGGGTAGGCGAGGGCGTATGCGCGGCCGACGTTGGCGTCCTGCGGCTCGCCCGTCTCGAGCACCTGCGCCTCAGCGGCGCGCACCGTCTCCTCCAGGCCGTCCGGTCGCCCGACCGACGCGACCTGCCGCAGCGGCTCCGCCGCATCGGTGCGCACGGTGGCGCGCCCCGCCTCCGCGGCGACGCCGTCCACGGCGGTGCGCACGACGATCTCCAGCAGCGCGTCGCGGTCGAGGTTCGACGCGAACGTCTCGCCGATCCGGCGCATCGCGTTCTCCAGGCGCACACGCTCCTGGCGCAGGTCCTCCTCGCGCTCCTCGAGCTGGCCCGCCATCTGGTTGAACTGCTCGCCGAGCGCGGCGAACTCGTCGCGCCCGACCGTCGGCACCTGGGCGGAGAAGTCGCCCGACCCGAGGCGGCGCGCGGCGTCGAGGAAGGCAAGGATCTGGCGCTGCAGCGACCGCGACACGAGCACCGCGAACGTGAACGCCAGGATGAAGAAGCCGATCAGGATCGCCGCGGCGATCCGGCGCGAGTTGCGAACGTTGCCCTCGGTCACCGAGGTGTCGTCGAGCACGGAGACCTGGACATGCGCGCCGCCGAAGCCCGGCGCCGGGAACGACGAGACCCGGTAGTCGGCGTCCTGCACGGTGACGTGCCCCTGGCGCGCCGGCAGGTCGGACGGCGCCACACCCGGGAGCGTGCCGGCGATCCGCTGCCCGTCCCGCACCACGACCGCGTCGAGCCCCGCGATCCGATGCACGAGCACCGCGTACTGCGGCGCGGTGTCGGTCGCGACCTGGATGGTCCCGTACGAACGCCGGCGCTGATCGACGAGCTGCAGCGTCGCCGGGAACGCCGCGAGATCCGACCCGGCGCCGCCGAGCGGCGCCCCCTTGGGGTCGCGCACGAGAATGCGCGCGACGTCGTACTTCAGCTGGAGCTGGCCGACACGTCGCTGGATGCGCGCGCGGTCACCCGCGCGCAGGGCGGCCGCGAGCGCCGTGTCGGAGCCGGCGATCTTGCGCGCGATCGCGGTGGAGTTGCGGCGCGCGTCCTCGTAGAGATGGATCGCCGTCTCCTGGCGCGCAGCGATCCGCGCGTCGCCCTTGCCGTGCTCGTTGTCGCTGAGCAGCCGGAACAGCACGATCGCCATCGAGGCCATCGGAACGATCACGATGGCCACGAAGAACAGCGTCAGACGGCTGCGAAAGCTCATGCGCCCCGCCCAAAGGTACCGACGGTCGCCCCTGCGACAGACCGCCCGGACACATTTCGGCGGCTACACTGCCTACACCTGCGGGGCTATAGCTCAGTTGGGAGAGCGCCTGGATCGCACCCAGGAGGTCGGGGGTTCGAGTCCCCCTAGCTCCACTCCTCAGGGACCCGGATCGATACGGGTTCCTGACGTTTCTGGACCCATGCCTGTGATGCCGTGATCGTGCTCGAG
>VAYD01000032.1:12265-15942 GCA_005883905.1 Actinomycetota bacterium | reverse complement strand
GCGCGACGACTGGGCGTGGGCCAGCGAGGCGGCCGCGCGCGACGTCGCCGAGGGCCGCGCCGAGCAGGGCATCGTCTGCTGCTGGACCGGGACGGGCGCGTCGATCGCCGCCAACAAGGTCCCGGGCATCCGCGCCGCGCTGTGCGCCGACGCGCAGACCGCGGAGGGCGCGCGACGCTGGAACGACGCCAACGTCCTCGCGCTCAGCCTGCGCGCCACGTCGGAGGCGGAGCTCGGCGAGATCCTCGACGCGTGGTTCGCGACCGAAGTGAGCCACGATCCCGGCGACCGTGCCAACATCCTGCACCTGGCCGAGGTCGAGGAGGGGGCATGACGAGGGAGGAGCTGCACGCCCGGGTTGCCGACAACCCGGCGTGGTACCACACGCTGGAGGTCGCGCCAGGTGTGGCGACGGACGGCTACGTCGACTGGCGCGCGAAGGCATCGTCGATCCTGCCCGGCGACCTGTCGGGCAAGCGCTGCCTGGACATCGGGACCTACGACGGGTTCTGGGCGTTCGAGATGGAGCGCCGCGGCGGCGAGGTGATCGCGATCGACGTCGAGCAGCTCAACGCGGCCGACTGGCCCGCCATCAATCGCGACCGGCTCGAGCGCACGCAGCGCGAGTGGGGGCTCGAGCTCGGCAAGGGCTTCCGGATCGCCCACGAGCTGCGCGGCTCGAACGTGAAGCGCGTGATCTGCAACGTGTACGACCTGACGGCCGAGGCGATCGGCGGGCCCGTGGACTTCGCCTTCCTCGGCGCGCTGCTGCTGCACCTGCGCGAGCCGATCCGCGCGCTGGAGGCGATCCGCGGCGTCATCAACCCGGGCGGCACGCTGAAGGTGCTCGAGTGCATCTGCATGCGCGAGACGGTGCGCGCGCCGCGCACGCCGGTCGTGCGCTTCGAGCCGCTGATGACCGACTTCAACTGGTGGCGCCCGAACCTCGCGGCCCTGACCGCCTACGTGCGCAGCTGCGGGTTCGAGAACGTCCGGCGCGGCAGGTTGCATCGCCCACCATCGAAGCCGGAGATGCGCACGTGGTACGCGGACCTCGAGGCCCGCGCCCCGTCCTGATCGACGCCCGCGCCGCCGCGCGGCCGGAGCTCGGCGGCGTCGAGCGCTGGGCGCGCGAGCTGAGCGCGCGGCTGCCGGCGCTCGATCCCGACCGCTACGCGGTGGCGCGTCCGCCGGCGGCTCTGTCGCACCGGCTCGGGCATGGGTGGGAGCAGGCGTGGCTTCCGGTCGCGGCGCGGCGCGCCGACTGGCTGCTGTGCCCGGCGAACCTCGCGCCGCTGGCGGCGCGCAATGCCGCGGTCGTGATCCACGACGCTGCGCCGCTGCGCGAACCCGGGTGGTACTCGGGCACGTATGTGCGCTGGCAGCGGTTCGTGTTGCCGCGCGTGGCGCGGCGGGCGCGCTTGGTGATCACCGTCAGCGAGTTCTCACGCGCCGAGCTTCGCGAGCTGCTCGGCGTGGATGCGGTGGTGGTGCCCGGCGGTGTCGACGAGCGCTTCACGCCACAGCCGGAACCCCACGTGGCGCGTCCGTACGTCCTGACCGTTGCGAGCAGGACGGCACGCAAGAACCTCGGCGCGCTGGAGGAGTGCGCGCGCCGGCTGCGCGCGGCCGGGATGGAGCTCGTCGCCGCGGGCGGCGAGCGCCCGCAGTTCCGCGACGACGGCGGCGCCTCGGCGGTCCGATCGCTCGGCCACGTCCCCGACGAGCAGCTGCCGGGCCTGTACGCCGGCGCGCAGTGCTTCGTGCTGCCGAGCCTCTACGAGGGCTTCGGGCTTCCGTGCCTGGAGGCGATGGCCTGCGGAACCCCGGTCGTCGCGTCGAGCGCGGGCGCGCTCCCCGAGACGTGCGGCGACGCGGCGCTGCTGGTGGACCCGAACGACCAGACCGCGATCGCCGACGCCGTCGAACGCGCCATCGGCGACGAGCGCCTCATGGCTGCAGGCATCGCGCGCGCTGCGCAGTTCAGCTGGGACCGCACCGCCCGCGAGATCGACGCGCTGCTGCGCTAAGGGGTCAGGTCTTTCTTTGCCGCATGTGGCAATGAAAGACCTGACCCCTTTAGGCGACGGCGAATCGAGCCACGCCGTCGTCCTCGACCTCCGTGACGTGGCCGTCGTTGCGCAGCAGGTCGACGTGGCCCAGGACCTCGGAGAGGGTGAGGTACGCCTGCGTGACCGCGACATTCCCCCACATCGCCTGGGCGAGCTCGTACGCGGTCCGCGGGCGCTCGGCGATCAGGCCGAGAAGCTTGCGCGCGCGGCGCTCGTGCAGCCTGAAGCGCTCCTCGATCAGCGGGCGGTGGCCGCGGATCTCCTCGCCGTGGCCGGGCAGCACGCGCGCCAGGTCCATCGCCCGCGTCTGCGCGAGCGACTCCAGGTAGATGACGAGCGCCTGGGGGCGCGCGCCGGCGCCGCCGTCCAGCGGGCGCGAGATCAGCGGGTTCGAGGAGATGTGCTTGATGAGGTGGTCGCCGGCGATCAGCTCGCCGCGCTCCGCGTCATGGAAGACGGTGTCCGACGGCGAGTGGCCGGGCCGGTGGTGCACCGTCCACGTGCGGTCCGCGAAGCCGATCGTGTCGCCCTCGCGCACGGTGCTCGTCACGGTCGCCGCGGCGCCCCACGCCCGGAACGCGCTGCTCACCGACCGCAGCGCCATGCGCACGTCCTCCGGGATCCCGTTGCGGGCCATGATCGCCTCCGCGAAGGCGTCGTCGGCCTCCATGCCGTCGCGGTACTGGGCCAGCCACGGCTTCAATCCCTCGAGCGCGACGACCTCCGCGCCCGAGCGGTCGGCGAGGATCTGCACGAGCCCGATGTGGTCGATGTGCTGGTGCGTGATCACGATCCGCTCCAGGTCCTCGACCTTGCGCCCGCGCTCGGCGAGGGCGCCCTCGAGCGTCGTCAGCGACGTCGCCGAGTTCGGCCCTGAGTCGACCAGCGTCAGCGGGTCGTCCTCGACCAGGTAGGTGTTGACGCGCCCGACCGCGAACGGCGTCGGGATCGGCAGGCAGTGGATCACGAGCGGATGATCCCGAGCACCTCGTCGCGCCGCCGCTCCATGTCCTCGGGCGAGGTCAGCGACTCCAGGCAGAGACGCAGCAACGGCTCGGTGTTCGACGGGCGCACGTTGAAGTGCCAGTCGTCGTAGTCGACGGAGACCCCGTCGAGGTGGCCGATGCGTGCGTCGGCGTAGCGCTCCTCGAGCTCGCGAATCTTGCCCTCCTGGTCGGCGACCTCGGAGTTGATCTCGCCCGAGATGAAGTACTTGGCGTGGTAGGGGGCCAGAAGCTCGCTCATGCGCTTGTCCTCGATCGACAGCTTCTCGAGGATCAGCAGCGCCGGGATCGTCCCGCTGTCGGCGTTGTAGAAGTCGTGGAAGTAGTAGTGCCCGGAGACCTCGCCGCCGAAGATCGCGCCCGTGTCGCGCATACGCGTCTTGAAGAACGCGTGGCCGACGCGGTTGGGCTCGGCGCGGCCGCCGGCGCGGCGCACGACGTCGGCCACCGCGCGTGACGCGCGCACGTCGTAGAGGATCAGCGAGCTCGGCTGCTTGGCGAGCAGGTGCTCGGCAAGGATCGCGGTCAGGAAGTCGCCGTCGACGAAGCGGCCCTTGTCGTCGATGAAGAAGCAGCGGTCGGCGTCGCCGTCCCAGGCGAT
>VAYD01000032.1:2507-12177 GCA_005883905.1 Actinomycetota bacterium | reverse complement strand
ATCACCTCGATCGGCAGCCGCTCGAGCAGCGGGCCGACCATCGGCCCGGCCATGCCGTGGCCGCCGTCGACGACGACCTTCATCGGCTGGACCTTCGAGGCGTCGATGACGCGCATCGCGGCCTCGCGGAAGTCGTCGGAGATGTCGACCTCCTCGGCTGAGCCACCGCCCGGAGGATCCTCCATCTCACCGAGGACGAGCTCCTTCAGCTCGCCGATGCCGCTGTCGCCGCTCAGGGCGATGGCGCCCTCCTTGACGAGCTTCGCGCCCGTGTAGGCCTTCGGGTTGTGCGAGGCCGTGCACATCAACCCGCCATCGAGCTCGCGTGACCCGACGAGCCAGTAGAGCATCTCGGTGCCGACCTGGCCGGCGTCGATCACGGCCGCGCCCTCGCTGACCATCCCGTCGCGGTAGCGCGCCGCCAGTTCCGGCGCAGTGAGCCGCATGTCGCGCCCCAGGCCGATGCGGCAGTCCGATGGCGCCTTGCCTGCGAGATCGCCGAGGACCCGGGCGAAGCCGCGGCCGATGCGCTCGGCTGCGTCGCCGTCGATCTGCTCGCCGTAGATGCCGCGGACGTCGTAGGCCTTGAAGATCTCTGCCGGGATGCTCATGTGCGTTCGGACGATGTCAGCTTGCGCGCCCGGATGATGTGCTGGTAGGTCAGGAACGCGCGCGGGCCGGGGACGCGGGCGATGAGCCTTGCCGTTGGCGTCTCCTTCGCGCCGCCGGCGCGGCGGTAGCGGATCCGCCGCTCGACCTCCTCGACCTCCAGGCCCGCCTGTTCGACGAGGCTCCACGCGTCGTGCAGCGTGAACCAGCGCAGGTGCGTGGCGTCGAAGACGCCCTCGTTGCGCCGCGGGAAGCGCCCCTGCACGGCGATCGCGAACACGGTCTCCCAGTGGCGGACGTTGGGCAGCGAGACGACGACCGCCCCGCCCGGCTCGACGAGCTCCGCGAACCGGCGCAGCACCGTCCACGGGTCCTGCAGGTGCTCGAGCACGTCGCCGGCGACCAGCACGTCGAAGCGGCCGAGCGGCGCCGGGTCGAGCGTCTCGAGATCAGCCTCGACGACCTGGTCGAGCCGCTCGCGGGCGCGTGCGGCATACGCCGGGTCCGCTTCGACCCCGACGACGTAGGCGCCGCGGGCCTTCAGCGCCGCGCCGAGCGCGCCCGACGCGCAGCCGAGATCGAGCACGCGCTGCGCGCCGGCCGGGACATGGCGCTGGAGCTCGGGGCGCGGGTTCTCGTAGGCGTCGGCGCGAGCCGCGCGGCGGGAGTCCTGCATCGGCGCGGCCATACTACGCGCGGCCATGCCCCAGACCCTGATCGCCGACTTCGTCGCCGACCTGCAGCGCGTGGTGGCGATGCCGGATCCCGTCGTCGAGTGGGGGACCTGCGCCCGATCTTCGCCGGGCGGCCGTTCACCGGCACCGACATGCGCCCCGGCCCGGGGGTCGACCAGGTCGAGGACCTGCGCGCGCTGAGCTTCGAGGACGGCAGCGTGGGGACCGCGCTGTGCCTCGACACCCTCGAGCATTGCGCCGACCCGCCGCAGGCGTGCCGCGAGCTCGCGCGCGTCTGCTCGCCCGAGGGTGGCGTGGCGGTCATCAGCTCGGTGATGCTCTTCGGGATCCACGAGCACCCGCGCGACTACTTCCGCTTCACGCCCGACGGGTTCCGAGCGCTGCTCGAGCAGGGCTTCGACGACGCCTGGGTCGCGGGCATCGGCGATCCCGGGCTTCCCGTCCAGGTCGTCGGCGTCGGCATCCGCGGCGGCACGCTCGACGTGTCGCTCGAGAAGCTGCCGTCGCTGGCGCGCGTCCAGGCCGGCTACGAGGCCGCGCGCGGAAGGGTCCGGATCGGCCCACAGCAGCTCACGCTTCGCGAGCTCAGCCGCGCCGTCGCACGCGACCTGCCGCGCCTCCTGCGGCGCCTGTAGCGCGCGTACACTCGCGCGCATGGACCACGGGGCACCGATCTCCTACCTGACGCTTTCGCCGGGGGCCGACGTCGTCTGCAGCGAGGGCGACGTCGTCGGCAAGGTCGCGCACGTCCTCGCGGACGCCGACGAGGACGTCTTCGACGGTCTCGTCATCGACTGCCATCGCGGGCCGGGCGGCGCGCGCTTCGTCGACGCCGACCAGGTCGACGCGATCTACGAGCGCGCGGTCGTGCTCACGATCCCCGGCTCGCAGGTCGAGCACCTCCCGAAGCCCACGCCGGCGCCGGCGGTGCTGGAGAACCACGGCGTCGAGGACTCCGAGAGCGGCCTGCAGCGCAAGCTGCACCGAGCCTGGGACCTGATCTCCGGCAACTATTGAGCGAGCCAGCCTCGTACCTGACGCTCCAGCGCGGGACCCCGGTCGTCGATCGCTTCGGCGTGCCGGTAGGGGCCGTCGAGCGCGTCCTCACGCTCACCGGCCCGTACTTCGACGGCATCATCGTCAGGACGGAGGCCGGGAGCCGGTTCGTCGATGCGCCCGAGGTGCGGCGCATCCGCGGCGACGTGGTCGAGCTCTCGATCACCCGCGGCGACTGCGAAGCGCCCGGCCTCACGACCGTCGACGGCGTCCCGGAGGCGCGGTGGGGGCGCACGGAGATGACCGAGGACGACATCCATGACGCGATCGACGCGTTGAAGCGCGCGTACGTGGACGACCTCCTCGACGCCCACGAGCTCGGCGACCGCTGCGAGGCTGCATACGAGGCAACGACGCTCGACGAACTGCAGCGGCTCGTACCGGAACGCGACTAGGCTTCCGCTCGTGAAGGTGGTGATCCTCTGCGGGGGACGGGGGACGCGGCTGCAGGAGCAGACCCAGTCGATCCCGAAGCCGCTTGTCGAGATCGGCGGCAGGCCGATCGTGTGGCACGTGATCCAGCTCTACGCGAGCCACGGGCTTGGCGACGTGGTGCTCGCCTGCGGCTACAAGGGCGAGATGATCGAGGCGTTCGTCGCGCAGGTGGACTGGCCTGACGGCGTGACGGTGCGCTGCATCGACACCGGACCGGACACGCCGACCGGCGGGCGCATCAAGCGCCTCGAGGAGGTCGTCGCCGATGAGCGCTTCTGCGCGACCTACGGTGATGGCCTGGCCGACGTCGACCTGCTGGCGGTCCTGAGCTTCCACGCCGCGCACGGCGCGCTGGCGACGATGACCGTCGTGCGGCCCGAGCTGCAGTTCGGCATCACCGAGGTCGACGGCGACCGCGGGCTCGTCACCGGCTTTCGCGAGAAGCCGCGCAGCGAGCACTGGATCAACGGCGGCTTCTTCGTCTTCGACCCGGGCGTCTTCGAGTACCTCAGCGACTCGAGCGTGCTCGAGCGCGAGCCGCTGGAGGGTCTCGCCGCCGACGGGCAGCTGCACGCCTTTCGCCACACGGGCTTCTGGGAGTGCATGGACACCTACAAGGACGCCGTGCAGCTCAACGACCTGTGGGCCCAGGGCGACGCGCCGTGGAAGGTCTGGGCCTGAAGCTCAGCGTCGTCGTTTCCAGCCACGACCGGCCGCTGCGGCTGCGCTGGCTGCTCAACGCGCTCGAGGAGCAGACGCTCGATCGCGGCGCGTGGGAGGTCGTCGTCGCGCACGACTCGTCCGATTCGCAGACCGAGGAGCTGTTGCGCGCGCATCCGCTCGCCACCGCCGGCGTGCTGCGGCACCTGACCTTCGAACCGGGTCCCGGCCCGGCCGCGAAGCGCAACGCCGCGTGGCGGCTCGCGCGCGCGGAAACGATCGTGTTCACCGACGACGACTGCCGCCCGCCGGCGGACTGGCTCGCCAATGCGCTGGCCGCGGTCGAGCGCCATCCCGGCGCGATCGTCCAGGGCACCACGCGCGTCGACCCCGACGAGCTGGCCGTCCGCCACCACGCGCCGCATGCGCGTAGCCAGGAGGTCACGCCGCCGACCGCGTTCGCCCAGACCTGCAACATCGCCTACCCGCGCGCGCTGCTCGAACAGGCCGGCGGCTTTGACGAGGCGCTGCCGCTCGCCGCCGGCGAGGACACCGACCTGGCAATCCGCGCGCAGTCACTCGGCGCGCAGCTCGTCGCCGCGCCCGAGGTCCTGACGTACCACGCGGTCGAGGCCGTGACGCTTCCGGCGCGGCTGCGCGAGACCTGGCGCTGGCAGCACCTCGCCTACATCGTCCGCCGCCATCCGCAGCTGCGCGAGCAGATGCCGCTGCGCCTGTTCTGGAAGCCGAGCCACGCGTACCTGATCCCTGCGCTCGCCGGGCTCGGGCTCGCTCGGCGCCACCCGCTGCTCGCGGCGCTGCTCGTGCTGCCGTGGGCGCTCGTCGCGCGTCCGTCCTATGGCTCGGGCCCCCGCGGCCTGGCGCGCGCGGCCTCCGAGCTGCCGGCGCGGATGGCGGTCGACGTCGCCGAGACGGCGGCGATGGTGCGCGGCTCGGTGCGCCACCGGACCCCGATGCTGTGAACGTCGCGATCTGCAACCCGGTCTCCTGGCCGGAGGTCCGCCGTGGGTCCGAGCGCTTCGCGCACGAGCTGGCCACGGCCCTGCTCCACCGCGGGCACTCGGCCCACATCCTCGCCGCGCACCGTGGCCGCCGAACGACGCGCGTCGAGGACGGCGTCGACGTCACGCTCGTCCCGCGCCTCCCCGAGCGCCGCCTCGACCGTCGCCTCTACGAGCAGCACCTGACCCACATCCCGTTCGCGACCCGCGAGCTGCGCCGCCGGCCGCCCGACGTCGCCCATGCGCTGCACGCGACCGACGCGGTCGCCGCGCTGCGGTGGGGCGGCCCGACCGTCTTCTCGTACATGGGCGTCCCGCATCGCGTGGCGATCGCGAACCGGCGCCTGCGCAAGGAGCTCCTGCAGCGAGCGCTGAAGGCCGGCGCCATCGTCGTGCTGAGCGAGCACGCGGCGCAAGCCATGCGCCGCTGGCTCGGCGTCGACCCGCAGGTCATCGCGCCGCCTGTCGACCTGGCGACGTTCGCGCCGGGCGACGGCCGCGCGCCGACACCCACGGTCCTCTGTCCGGCCGACCGCAGCGAGCCGCGCAAGCGCGTCGGCCTGCTGGTCGAGGCCGTGCGCCGGATGGACGGTGTGCGCCTCGTCCTCGACCGCCGCGGGCCGGCGATCGCCGCGCCGTTCGTCGAGCTGCGTGGCCTCGACGACCGCGCTGCTCTCGCCGCCGCCTACCGCGAGGCGCACGTCGCGGCGCTGCCAAGCTGGGGCGAGGCGTTCGGGCTCGTCCTAGTCGAATCGATGGCCTGTGGCACCCCGTCCGTCGGCCCGACCGCCGAGCTCTACGACCGCCCCGGCGTCGGCGCGGCGTTCGACGGCGACGACCCCGCCGAGCTGGCCAAGGCGCTCGAGCGCGCGATGGCGCAGGCCGATCCGGACGCCTGCCGCGCGCGCGCCCAGGACTTCTCCGCAGAGCGCTGCGCGATCGCCTACGAACGGCTGTATCTGCAATCGCGCCGATAAGCTCACGGCCATGGCCGGGCATTCCAAATGGGCTGGGATCAAGCACAAGAAGGCGATCGTCGACGCCCGCCGCGGGAAGCTCTTCACGAAGCTCACGCGCGCGATCACGGTCGCGGCGAAGGAGGGCGGGGGCGACCCCGAGGGCAACCCTGCGCTCGCGCTCGCCATCTCGAAGGCCAAGGACGCCTCGATGCCCAAGGACAACATCGAACGCGCGATCGCGAAGGGCACCGGCGCGGGCGCCGACGCCGAGGCCTACGAGAACGTCGTGTACGAGGGCTATGGCCCCGGCGGCGTCGCGCTGCTGATCGAGGCGTTGACCGACAACCGCAACCGCACCGGTTCCGACGTCCGCCACGCGCTCACCAAGCACGGTGGCAGCCTCGGCGAGCCGGGCTCCGTCGCCTACCTGTTCGAGAAGCGCGGCGTGATCGTCGTGGACGCCGAGCGCTACTCCGAGGACGACCTGCTGCCCGCGATCGAGGCCGGCGCGCTGGACATCGGCGTCGACGAGGACGTCTTCGAGGTCGTCACCGAGCCGGCCGACTTCCAGGCCGTCCGCGCGGCGCTCGAGGGCGCGGGTATCGAGCTGCAGAGCGCCGAGGTCACGCAGCAGCCGACCACGCGCGTGCCGCTCGACGAGGACCAGGCGACGAAGCTCATGCGCCTCATCGACTCGCTCGAGGACAACGACGACGTCGGCGAGGTCCACGCGAACTTCGACGTGGACGCCGACGTGCTGGAGCGCGTGGCGGGATGATGGATCGGCTCCCGGCCCTCCGGGAGCCGGCGTTCCGCAACCTCTTCGCGGGGCAGGCGCTCTCGCGCCTCGGCGACCGCATAGCGCCGATCGCGCTGGCGTTCGGCGTTATCGAGAGCGGCGGGTCGGCCGGCGATCTCGGACTCGTGGTGGCGGCGGGCTCGATCCCGTTCGCCCTGTTTGCGCTGGCGGCGGGCGTCTACGGCGATCGCATCCCGCGCCGCAGCGTGATGCTCGCCTCCGATGCCGTGCGCGCCGTGGTGCAATGCGCCACGGGCGTGCTGCTGCTGACCGGCAACGCCGAGGTCTGGCAGCTCGCCGCGCTGGCCGCGGTCTACGGCACGGCCGACGCGTTCTTCTGGCCGGCGATGAACGGCCTCCTGCCCGAGACGATCGAATCCGATCGCCTGCAGGAGGCCAACGCGCTGTTCGGCGGCACGCAGAGCATGTCGAACATCCTCGGCCCGGTGATCGCCGGCATCCTGATCGTCGCCGTGGACCCCGGAGGGGCGATCCTGCTCGACGCCGCGACGTTCGTCGTGAGCATCTTCTTCCTCCTGCGCATCGGCGCCGGCGCCCTCGGAGCAGGCGGCGGTACCGACGAGAGCTTCCTCGACCAGCTGCGCGGCGGCTGGCGCGAGGTGCGCTCGCGGACCTGGGTGTCGACCGGCCTGATCGCGCTGGCCGCCTATCACGTCATCGTGCTGCCGGCGGTCTTCGTGCTGGGTCCGATCCTGGCCCTCCGCGAGCTGCACGGCGTCCGCGACTGGGCGCTGATCGTCACCGGGTTCGGTGTCGGCTCCGTCGTGGGACAGGTGCTGATCTACAAGGTGAGGTTCAAGCGGCCGCTGCGGGCGTCGTTCATCGGCTTCGTCATCGCCTCCTCGCAGGCGGCGATCATCGGCTCCAACCTGCCCGTCGGCGCGATCGCGGCGCTGGAGGCGGTCACCGGCGTGGCGGTCTCGGTCGCGTTCACGCTCTGGGAGATGTCGCTGCAGCAGCACATCCCGTCGCGCGCGCTGTCGCGCGTGTCGTCCTACGACTTCACAGCGTCGGCGGGGCTGATGCCGATCGGGCTGGCGCTCGCCGGACCGATCGCCGACGCGGTCGGCCTGCACGCGACGCTGCGGCTGATGAGCGTGATCGGGATGGCATCAGCCCTCGCCTGCCTCGCCGTCCCCGCCGTTCGCGAGCTTACGGGCCCGGAACAGCGCAGTCGGTCCGGGGATGCCCTTGATCTTGCGCGCGCCGATGAATGAGAACCGGAAGCGGTCCTCGGGCCCGGCGTCTTTGAGCGGCTCGTCGCAGACGACGGTCCCGGGCCGGGCGATCGAGGTGATCCGGCTCGCGAGATTCACCGGGCGGCCGAACCAGTCGCCGCCGCGCGTGATCGCCTGACCGTGGGCGGCGCCGACGCGCAGCTGCGGGAACTCCTCGCCCTGCTCGTCGGCGGCACGTGACAGGTCGACGGACGCGCCGAGCAGCGCGATCGGGTCCTCGCTGACGTACATGACCGCGTCGCCGATCGTCTTGACCAGCCTGACGGGCGGATCGAGCACGTCGGACGCGAGGTCCTCCATCCGCGACGCGACGTTGCCGAGCTCCTCGGGCGGCACGTTCTCGCCCAGGCGGGTGAAGCCCACGAGGTCGGCGAACGCGACGCCGATGTCGCGCGCGCCCGGCAGCGAGCCGTCGCGGCGCTCGGCGGTGCGCGCGACCTCGCCGGCGAGCATCTGGCGCAGGTGCAGCTTCAGCGTCTGCTCCATGATCGGCACCGTCGCCGGGGTCAGCAGGCCGGCGACCTGGCCGAAGCGCTCGGCGAGCTGGCGCTCCGTCAGGCCCGGCTCGAGCGCCATCCGCATCGCGGTGCGGCGCATGACGACCGCGGCCTGGCCGAGCCCGCGGCCGAGGACGCGCGTGACGGCGAGCACGTCGTCCTCGGGCATGCCCGACTCGAGGAACTGCGCCGCGATCTTGAGGCTCTCTCTGTCGGCGTCGCCGAGCGAGCGCTCGTCGGGCGGCACGACCGGCAGCCCCATGGCGCGGCGCAGCCGCGTGGCGAGGTCGAGGTCGAGCCCGGCCGCCTCGGCGCACTCGCGCGGCGTGTGGCGCGGCTCGCCACCGACGTGGACCTCGGCGGGCATCGCGATCAGCAGCGCGGGATCCTGGTTGCGCAACCGGTCGATCTCGACGCCGCACTCGTCGTGCAGGTAGTCGAGCAGCTCGACGCGCTCGCGCCGCTCGGCCTCGTCGAGGCCCTCGAGCAGTCCTTCGGCTTCCCAATCGGGCACGGTGGCGCCGGAGACTATGGGAGGCGTCCGGGCGCGTGCGCAGAATCCTGCGAACACATGATCGTCCTCGGCATCGACCCTGGCCTGGCGAACACCGGGTACGGCGTGGTGGCGCGCCGCGGCGGGCGCCTTCTCGCCCTCGACGGCGGCTGCATCGAGACGCCCGCTGGGCTGGTGGCCGAGCGGCGTCTGGCCGCGATCCACGAGCGGATCTGCGCGCTGCTGGACGAGCACGCGCCGGATGCCGTCGCGCTGGAGGAGCTCTACTTCGGCGCCAACGCGCGCTCGGCCTTCGCGGTCGGGCAGGCGCGCGGCGTCGTGATGCTCGCCGCCGGCCAGCGCGGGATCGCGTGCGCCGGCTACACGCCGCAGCAGGTCAAGGGCGCCGTCTGCGGCACGGGCCGCGCGGCGAAGGAGCAGGTGGGCCGGATGGTGCAGGCGCTGCTGTCGCTCCCTGCTCCGCCTTCGCCGGACCATGCGGCGGACGCCCTCGCCGTGGCGATCTGCCATGCCAACCACGCGCCGCTCGCGCTGGCGATCGCCGGATGATCGCCCTGGTCGCAGGCGACGTCGCGGTGCGGCGTGCCGACCATGTGGTCGTCGAGACGGCGTCCGGCGTCGGCTACCGGCTCGCCGTGTCGGGGGAGACGCTGCGCCACGTGCCGGCGGTCGGCAGCCAAGTGTCGCTGCACGCGCACCTGATCGTGCGCGACGACTCGCTGAACCTCTACGGCTTCGCGACCGAGGAGGAGCGCGATCTGTTCCTGCTTCTGATCGGCGTCCAGGGCGTCGGGCCGAAGGTCGCCCAGGCGGTGCTGAGCGGCGGCACGCCGCGCGAGCTGCTGCGCGCGCTCGCCGCCGGGGACGCCGCGCGCTTCCAGGCAGTGCCGGGCATCGGCAAGCGCACGGCCGAGCGGATCGTGGTCGAGCTGCGCGAGAAGGCCGGCGTGACGCCCGACGAGGACGACGGCCCGATCGTCGTGCGCCGCGCCGACGACCCGCGCACGATCGCGCGCGACGGCCTGCTCGAGCTCGGCTTCGACGCGCGCGAGGCGGACGCCCTCTTGCGTGACGCGGCCGGCCAGTCGGCCGAAGAGCTGCTCGCGGCGGCGCTGCGGGAGGCCCGGCGGTGAGCTCGGAGCGCATCCAGACACCGGGGGTGCTC
>VAYD01000032.1:1354-2454 GCA_005883905.1 Actinomycetota bacterium | reverse complement strand
CTCGCTCGAGGCGGCGGCGCAGCGCGGCGACGCGCTCGACCACGTGCTGCTGGCCGGCCCGCCGGGACTTGGGAAGACCTCGCTGGCGCAGATCCTTGCCGCCGAGCTCGACGTGCCCTTCGTCATGACCGCCGGGCCCGCGCTGGAGCGCAAGGGCGACGTGGCGGCGTACCTGACCGCGCTGGAGCCGCGATCGATCTTCTTCGTCGACGAGATCCACCGCCTGCCGCGGGCGCTCGAGGAGACCTTCTACCCGGCGATGGAGGACCACCGGCTGCCGATCACCGTCGGCCAGGGCGCGGGCGCGCGGGTCGTGACGCTCGACCTGCCGCCGTTCACCCTCGTCGGCGCGACCACGCGCGCCGGCCTGCTCACGACGCCGCTGCGCGACCGCTTCGGCATCCAGCACCGCCTCGACTCCTACGACGTGCGCGACCTCGCCGCGATCGTGCGCCGCAGCGCCCAGATCCTCGAGATCCAGCTCGACGACGACGGCGCCGAGGCGATCGCCTCACGCTCGCGCGGCACGCCGCGCGTCGCGAACCGGCTGCTCAAGCGCGTGCGCGACTACGCCGAGGTCCGCGCCGAGGGCATCGTCACCGCGCCGGTCGCAGACGCCGCGCTGCGCCAGCTCGAGATCGACGACCTCGGCCTCGACCGCCTCGACCGCGAGATCCTCAGCGCCGTCTGCGAGAAGTTCGGCGGCGGCCCCGTCGGCCTCTCGACGCTGGCGGTCACGGTGGGGGAGGAGCAGGACACCATCGAGGACGTCTACGAGCCCTACCTGCTCCAGTGCGGCCTCATCAAGCGAACCGCCCGCGGCCGCGTCGCGACGCCGCACGCCTTCGCGCATCTCGGCCTGGAGCCGCCGCCCGAGGCCGCGTCGCTGTTCTGACGGCGTTTGCGGCGAAGCGGCGACGTCGGAACGGGATCCGCAAAGCGTCCATCATTGGGGGCTATAGGGCCCAACGATGGACGTTTCCCTCGAGCTCTGGTCGGCCGCGGTTCGGCCGAGCTTGAGATCAGGCTGGGCCCTGGACGATCAGGAACGAGTTCCCGTCCGGATCGCGCAGGACGAACATCGGCGGGATGCCGCCGAG
>VAYD01000032.1:0-1312 GCA_005883905.1 Actinomycetota bacterium | reverse complement strand
TCCCGATAGCGCGCATGGTCGGCGTCGACGTCGCCGCTCATCAGCGCCAGCCGCATCTCGATCCCGGCCGGTTGGCCGTCGCGCTGGGGCACGAGCGCGAGCGCGTTGATCTGGTCCGAGCCGGAACGCAGGATCTCCGGCTCCGCCACGCCGAGCTGATCGACGCGGTCGCGCATGATGTCCAGCGTGCGCTGCAAGGCGTCGCCCGTGACCTTCGGCGCGAACTTGGTCGGCTTTGCCTGGTAGACGAGGCTGACGCCGCCCTTCAGATCGAGGCCCTCGCGCGTCTTCTTGGTGAGGATGACGGCAAGGCTGGCGACCAGCAGGCCGGCGACCAGCAGCAGGATGAACAGATTGCGTCGACGGTCGGTCATTGGGCGGGGGCCGTGGGAGGTTACTTCGCGGGCGTCAAGACGAGCAGCAGGCCGCCGTCGTCGTCGTACGCGGGAAACAGATCCGCGGTCGCCCGCGCGGGTAGATCACCCTCCGCGTGGACCTCGACCTGCTTCGGCGCCGCCGGCTTCTTCTTGGCCTTCTTCTTCTTGGTGGTCTTCTTCGGCGCCGTCGCCGGCGTCGTGGCGGTGGTCGGCGGCGTCGTCTGAGTCACCGAGGGTGTCGTCTGCGTGGTGGTCGCCGGCAGTACGTTGGAGGCCCGATCGTTCTTGTCCCCGCCGCCGCCGGCGAGCGCCGCGATCGCCGCGGCGGCTCCGATCACGAGCGCCAGCACGCCAACTCCGATCAACAGCCGCGCGTGTCCGCCGGTGCCCGGCGGGCGCAGCTTCAGCCGCTCACCGGGGTGGGCCTCGTGGACCGTCGGCATGGCGCGCAGATCGGCCAGCGTCAGCGCCGAGGCGATGCGCGTGCGCGCCTCGGGCGTCGGCTCGGCCTCGCCGAACGCGCTGAGCAGCTGCTCGAGCGTGGGCTCGCGCTCGGCACGCCCGCCCGACCGCGCCGCCCCCGCGATCCGCTGTGCGATCTCGAGATCCCCGACCGGAACAGGTTGCTGGGGCTCACCGGCCACGCCGGGTGTCTAGCACCCGCACAGGCGGGAAGGACGCGCCGCGCGGTTGCCTAAGCTTGCAAAGCGCATGCCCCACCTCTTCATCTGCCCGAACTGCGGCAACCGCACCGCCGCGACCGATCGCAACGCCGGCTTCCGCCGCGAGGCGCGCGGGTGCTCGAAGTGCGGGTTCGGGTTCCTGTTCGAGCTGCTCGACGACTACTACCCGGCGCCCGACGCCGCGTTCTTCGTCTCCGACCAGGAGGGCAAGCTCATCGGCGCCGGCCGGGGCGCGCGCGAGCTGACGGGGCT
>VAYD01000031.1:9898-10364 GCA_005883905.1 Actinomycetota bacterium | reverse complement strand
AGGGCTTTCAGGCGCGTCGTGCGTCGTGGCATCGGGAGACGGCCAGAAGGTAGGCGTCGGGACTTCCAGCCGGGTTCCAGTGCTGGGCGAGCTTCAGCGCCGCATCGAGAAGCTCGACTGCGCGAGTAGCGGTCCGTAGTGCCGCGCCGCGCGCGCGCCGAACCCCGGCCAGACGAACCAGCGGTAATGGCCCGGCCCGAGCCGGTGGCGGTGGCCGCCGAAGCTCCACGACCGGTGGAGTCGCAGGCGGTGCTTCGCCGGCCAGGCGCTGAGGATCTTTCGCTTGCCGCGGAAGAGCTGCACGTTGTAGTAGCGGGCGCCCGTGACGGGAGGCCAGCGCAGCACCGGCGGCCGCTTCAGGCGCGCATTGCGCGCCGGAGCGAGCGCGTAGAGCACGCTTGGGGTGGCGGTCACGGTCGTCGAGGCCGCGTTGCCGGCCGCGTCGTAGGCGGAGACCGTGTAGCGG
>VAYD01000031.1:0-9866 GCA_005883905.1 Actinomycetota bacterium | reverse complement strand
CGTACGCGGCGCCCTCGAGGAGCGTGCTGCTCGGGGCGCCCGCGACGCGCGGCGTGCGCACGAGCTGGCTCTGGACCGTGTCGGGGGACGCGGCCCAGCGGATCGTCACGGCTCGGTTGCCGGGCTGGGCCGTGACGTCGGTGAGTCCCGGTGGTGAGGCGTCGTAGTTGACCGCGAACGGTTGGGTCGCCTGATTGCCGGCCTTGTCGCGACAGCCACCGGTGACGTCAGCAGGAGCCCCGTCGGGGCCGCTGTAGGGCACCACGTCGCACCCGGCGATCCCGGAGGTTGCGTCGGTCCCGTTGAACGTAAATGCCACCGGCTGGTTCCACCAGCCGTCGTGGTCAGGAGGTCGTGCGGGCTGGAACCCGGTGATCGTGGGCGGAGTCGAGTCGATCCGGATCACGGCCGTCAGCTTGGTGATGCTGGAGTCGACCACGTTCTGGACCTCGCACGAGACGGGGAGCCCGGCCGTGTCCTGCGAGAAGGTCTGGACCGAGCAGTTGCCGACACCAGTAGGCATGGCATTCAGGCCCACCTGCCAGTGGATCGTGGCCGGCCCTGTGTGCCAGGCGTAGCAGTTCGCGGCCGCCGGCGGGAGTGGGGGATAGCAGCCGTAGCTGAGGTCGACGTCGCCGATCGCAGGGGCTGCCTGATACGCGACGCACACCACCGCGACAGTCATCGCCAGGGCGATCGAGCGCCTCATGCGGGCCGACCCCGGTGGACGTCGCTGGGCAGCCGGGCGGTCAGCCGCAGCAGCGATCCGCCGGCGATCACCACCAACAGCAGCGCGATCGCGGCGAGCGAGAGCTCACGCGCCCGCGACCGGTCATCGGCTTGCGCAGAGGCGAGCCGGGGGAAGATCGGAACGGCGAGGCTTCTCGACGCGGCGACAACAGTGTCGTGGGCGGTGCGTTGACGCGCAGGATGCGGCTTCGACGCACGTCGCGCGGGGTGCGCGCGACGTGCGCTCACCGTCACCCGCGGCGAGCTCGACCGTGGTGCGGTCTCGTTGACCGCCGAAGCCCGGCTGGATCCGGATGACGCGGGCTGCGGGGCGCTTCGCACGGCGGGCGTGTGCGTCGCCGGCCGCTGCGACGGTGTCGTGGTCGATGACGTCGTGACCGGGTCGGGCCGGACGTGCGGGTCAGGATCCGGGCTCGGCGTGGTCTGCGCGAACGCGGACGGGGCGACTGCGAGCACCGCGCTGACGACCGCAGCCACACCCAGTGCGGCGGCGGTCCGTCCAACCCGTGTTGTCGATGCCCCGGTGATCACCAGCGTCCGCACCCTCCATGGCGGCAGTCGTGGCTTCGTCTGGCGACCGTAGGGCCGCGGGGCGGCGCTGTCAATACCGGGTCCGACCAAGAACGCCCGGAATTCACACGGATTTCCGCGGTGTGGCTATTGTGCGCAATGCGGGCCACGAGCCCGGATGGATGGCATGGAGAGCCGGTCCGCCACTTCGACGCTGTTGCGCGCCTACCACCGCCGAGGGGATGCCGCCGCGCGGCAGCGGCTGGTCGAGCTCTACCTGCCGCTCGTGGAGTCCTTCGCGCACCGCTACTCGCGCTATCAGGTTGGTTGCATCGGACTGATCAACGCGATCGACCGCTTCGATCTTGAGCGCGGCGAGGATCTGACGGCCTTCGCGGCACCGAACATCGTCGGTGAGATCAGGCGCTACCTGCGTGACCGAAGCGCCGGCGTACGGCTGCCGCGCCGTGTTCTCGAACTCCGGGCAGCGGCGCTCGCGACACAGTTCGACCTTGCCGCCGAGCTGGGCCGAACGCCGACGCCATCGGAGATCGCGCGCAGGCTCGAGGCCGAGGAGGAGGACGTCGCGGTCGCGCTGGACGCCAACCGCGCCCCGCTGCCCGTCGAGCTTGCGTCCGAGGGCGGTCACGATGCGCGAACCGGCGAGGAATCGCTGGAAACGGCGGAGGACCGCCTGTTCCTCTCGGGCGCCATAGCGAGCCTCGACGAGCGCGAACAGCGGATCCTGTTTCTCCGCTACGTCCGCGACGTCGAGCCCATCGAGATCGCCCGCGAGCTCGACATGTCGCCGCGCCAGCTCTCCCGGACGACACAGGCGGCGCTCGCGAAGCTGAGACTCGGGCTGGAAGAAGGGGAGCCGCGAGAGGACCAGCAATCCGTGCCCCGGCCCTTGGCGCGCGCTTCCGCCGAACCTAACATCGCTTCGAAGGGGGCTGGACGGACGCTGGACCTCGATCGCTACATCAAGCAGCCGTACCACATCGAGCTCGTCAAGGAAGACGCGCCCGACGACGGCTGGACGGCGAACGTGGAGGAGCTGCCCGGCTGCGCCGCGAAGGGCGTTAGCGCCGATGAGGCGGTGCGAGGCGTCGAGCGCGCGATGCGCGACTGGATCTCAGACGCACTCGCGAACGGCCGCGAGGTGCCCAAGCCTCGCTCCGCCGCCTCACACAGTGGCCGTCTGCTCGTGCGGATGCCCCAGTCGCTGCATGCGGAGCTCGCGCGCGCCGCAGAACGCGAGGAGGTCAGCCTCAACCAGTTCATCACCAGTTCGCTGTCTAGCGCCGTCGGCTGGCGCCGAGACGAACAGGCGGAGGACCCGTCGCCGGCGAGTGCTTGGCCGGACCCGGATCGTCGCAGCGGCTTGCGCACGGCCCTGGTCGTGAACCTCGTGATCCTCGCGATCGTCGCCGCCGTGGCGGTGACCCTGCTGATCATCGCCCTGCGGAGCGCGTGAGGGACTAGAACGCGCCGCGGCGGCCCATCACCGCCGGGACCGTCTTGACGAGGATGCTCAGGTCCAGGAAGACCGACCAGCGCTCGAGGTAGAGGAAGTCGAGCCGCACGAGGTCGTCGAAGTCCAGCTCGGAGCGCCCCGAGATCTGCCACAGGCCGGTGATGCCCGGCAGCACCAGGTAGCGCTTCTTGTGCCAGTCCTCGAGGCGCTCGTAGTCGCGCAGCGGCAGCGGCCGCGGGCCGACGAGCGACATCTGGCCGCGCACCACGTTCCACAGCTGCGGCAGCTCGTCCAGCGAGAAGCGGCGCAGGAACCGGCCCACCGGCGTCATCCGCGGGTCGTCCTTGATCTTGAACAGCGCACCGCTGGCCTCGTTGATCGACTCGAGGTCGGCCTGGCGCTGGTCGGCGTCGCGGTACATGGTGCGGAACTTCCAGCAGGCGAACGTCTGGCCGCCGATGCCGGGCCGGATCGACCTGTAGAAGGCGGGCCCGCGCGAGCTGAGCTTGATCGCGACGGCGATCGCCAGCAGGACCGGGCTCAGGAAGAACAGCAGCAGCGCGGCGCCGACGATGTCGAACGTTCGCTTGAGCAGGAAGTCGACGCCCTCGAACACCGGCGGGCGCAGCTCGAACAGCGGCACGGACTGGCCCGGGACGAACTCCGCGCGATGGATCAGGATCTCCATCGTCGACGGCGCGATGCGGACGCGGACGCCGCGCTGGTGGCACTGGTCGACGAGCTCGACCGCCTGCTGCTGCGGGAAGTCGGGGTCGGCGATGATGACCTCGTCGACGCGGTGGTTCTCGAGAACCTCCGGCAGGTGCTCGAGCGTGCCGAGCGACACGATGCCGTTGTCCGGCCGCGGCGTGATCGAGACGAACCCGATCACGTTGATCGAGCTGTCGCTGCCGTCGCGCAGCGCGCCGGCGACGTCCTCGATGTGCTCGCCCGTGCCGACCAGGACCGTGCGGCGCTGGTAGCCGGCGAGGCGGAGCAGGACGCCGGTCATGCGCTCGTACAGGAAGCGCAGCGACGTCACGTAGGCGACCGCGAAGAACAGCGAGCCGTAGAAGATGTAGTAGCTGGAGTACTCGTTGCCGTTGACGACGGCGAACGCGAAGACGAGCACCATCGTCTGGAACAGGCAGGCGACGATGCGAGCCAGCCCGGGCCGCTCCGCGCGGTTCGTGTACAGGCCCGACCGCGCGAACAGCAGGACCGTCACCAGGTAGACGAGCGGGAAGTAGTTCTTCGCCTGCTCGTAGGAAACGCCGAAGTTCCAGGCGTCGCGCAAGGCGGCCTTCAGGCACAGCGCGGTGAGGATCGCGCCGAACAGCGCGATGAAGTCGAGCACCAGCAGGGTCAGGACCCGCCCCGCCTGGCGCAGCGTGTCCATCCGCAGCAGGAAGCTCAGCGCCGGCGGCCGCTTGGAGCGAACGTCGCGTTCGGGTAGGGGAAAGCCTCCCGGCGCGACGGCCGGGCCGGTGCGCGCATCCGTCTCCTGCGCGGACTCAGCCGTGCCCTGCGATTGGGGCATTCACATGCTCCTAACGCCACAGCGTCGCAGAAGTAACGGCCTAATCACGGTGCAGCGCCGATCAACGCCTCCTGGCCGGCCCCGTCGAGCGTGCGCTGCAACCCTTCTCGCAGGGACACCTCCGGCTGCCAGCCCAGCAGCGCCTTGGCCCGCGAGATGTCCGGGCGGCGCTGCTTGGGGTCGTCGGTGGGCAGCGCCTCATACACGATTTCCGATCTGGAACCGGTGACGTCGATCATCGTCTCAGCCAGCTCGAGCAGCGTGAACTCGTCCGGGTTGCCGACGTTCACGGGCATGTGCTCGCCGCTCTCGGCGAGCGCGATCATGCCGCGGATGAGGTCGTCGACGAAGCAGAACGACCGCGTCTGGCTGCCCGTCCCGAAGACCGTGATCGGCCGGTCGGTCAGCGCCTGGCGGAAGAAGGTCGGGATCGCGCGGCCGTCGTACGGGCGCATCCTGGGTCCGTAGGTGTTGAAGATGCGGATGATCGCGGTGTCCACGCCCTGCTGGCGGTGGTAGGCCATCGTGAGCGCCTCGGCGTAGCGCTTGGCCTCGTCGTAGACGCCGCGCGGGCCGATCGGGTTGACGTGGCCCCAGTAGTCCTCGGTCTGCGGGTGCACCTGCGGGTCGCCGTAGACCTCCGACGTCGAGGCGATCAGGAAGCGTGCGCGGTGCGTCTTCGCCAGGCCGAGCGTGTGGTGCGTGCCGTGCGAGCCGACCTTGAGCGTGTGCAGCGGCAGCCGCAGGTAGTCGATCGGGGACGCCGGCGAGGCGAGGTGGTAGACGAAGTCGACGGGCTCGTCGACGAAGTACGGCTCGATGATGTCGAGGTTCAGGTGCGCGAACTCGGGCACGCGGATGTGCTCGATGTTCGTCAGCGAGCCGGTTTCGAGGTTGTCGACGCAGATGACGCGGTGCCCCCGCCTGAGCAGCTCGTCGCAGAGGTGCGACCCCAGGAACCCCGCGCCACCCGTCACAAGGCAGGTGGCCATGGGGCGGCAGGCTATCGGGGCGCCCCGCCGGTTCGCGCTATGACCGCGACCCGGGGACGCGTTCGTCGCCGATCCGCCGCGTGACGCGCTGCGCATCCAGGTGCTCGAGCAGCGCCTGGGCGTAGCGGCGGCTGGTGTGCAGCTCGTCGCGCAGGCGCGCGAGGGTGATCGACCCCTCGTCGCGCATGATCGCGACCACGCGCTCGCGGACCCCCGCGAGCGCGTCGGGGTGGAACGTGAAGGGCCCGACGCGCTCGGCCTTCCCGGCGTGGCGCAGCTGCGCGAGCAGCTGCTGCTCGTCCTTGTCGAACTGGTCGTCCGGCGGCGGCTCGAGGCCGAACGCCTTCAACCGCTCGAGCAGATCATCCGCCTCGGGCGGCAGAGCCTGAGAATCAGGGGTCTGACCCCCCAGTCTCACGTGAGAATGAGGGGTCAGACCCCCCATTCTCACGTCGTCACCGCGCGCCAGGCGGGTGAGGCGGACCGTGACGTCGGTCGATGGGCCATGGCGGCGCGCGTGGGGGTCGAGGATGCGACCGCCGCCGAGGGTGTCGGCGGGGGAGATCGAGCGAACGACGAGGCGGTCGTCGCGGCGCGCGACGAGCGGCTCCTCGCAGCGCAGCTGGTGGAAGTGGCCGCCGAGCCACGCCACGCGCGCCGGCGTCTCGCGCGTGCCGTGGTGGACGTGCACGCGCGTGCCGTGCTCGAGCCGCGTGTCGAGCTCGACGTCGAGGATGTGCGTCGGCTCCAGTGGCTCTGCGGACAGCACGTCGCCTCGAACCGGGTTGGCGTCGCGCAGGTTCACGGCGACGCGCTGGCCGGCGGCGGCGCGCTCGACGCGCTCGTCGTGGACCTGGACCTCCCGCACACGCGCGCGCTTGCCCGCGGGGAGCACCAGCAGCTCGTCGCCGCGGCCGATGGAGCCCGACCACAGCGTGCCGGTCACCACGCGCCCGGCGCCGTGGATCGTGAACGAGCGGTCCACGTGCAACAGCGCCGCGTCATCGTCGTCGGCGCGCGAGCGCAGCTCCCCGGCCACGCGATCCAGCGCCGCGGCGACATCGCCCGCACCGCTCACCACCTCGGCCTCGGGGACCAGCTCGCGAGCCTCGTCGATCGCCGCCGCCGGATCGGCGAGATCGGCCTTCGTGATCGCCACGACCCCGCTCCCCACCCCAAGGCTCCGCAGCACCGCGAGGTGTTCGCGCGTCTGCGGCATCACGCCGTCGTCGGCCGCGATCACCAGCAGGAAGAGGTCGATCCCGGTCGCCCCCGCCACCATCGTTCGCACGAGCTTCTCGTGGCCCGGCACGTCGATCACGCTGAGGCGCCGGCCGCTCGGCAACACGAGCGGTGCGTAGCCGAGCTCGATCGTCATGCCCCGCCGCTGCTCCTCCGGCAAGCGGTCGGTGTCGACGCCCGTCAGCTCCCGCACGAGCGTCGTCTTGCCGTGGTCGATGTGGCCGGCGGTGCCGACGGTCAGCGGAGCGCCGCCACCACCCACGCGATCTCCTCGTCGGCCATCGTGCGCGGGTCCAGCAGCACGCGGCCCTCCTGGATGCGCGCGATCACCGGCGGGTCGGCGTCGCGCAGCCGCGCGGCCGTCGCGTCCGGGCTGCCGCTGTGCAGCGCGACCGCAGGCCCTTCCAGCTCGAGCAGCGGCAGCGCTCCGCCGCCCACCTTCGCGACCGCCTGGACGACCTCGCCGCCGATCGCCGTGGCCAGCTGCTCGGCGCGCGCCTGCAGCACGGCCGGGTCAGCCTCGAGCATGGCGAGCACGGGGATCTCGCGACGCGCGCGCTCGGGGTCGCGGTAGAGCGCGAGCGTCGCCTCGAGCGCCGCCAGCGAGAGCTTGTCGATCCGCAGCGCGCGCGCCAGCGGGTGGCGCTTGGCGGCGCCGACCGCGTCCGCGGTGCCGACGAGCACGCCCGCCTGCGGCCCGCCGAGCAGCTTGTCGCCGCTGAAGCACACGAGCGCCGCGCCGGCGCGCACGGATCGCCGCACCGCGGGCTCGTCGGCGAGCACCGGGACGCCGTCGGCCAGCACGCCCGAACCGACGTCGTCGATCACCGGGACGCCGAGCCCGCACAGCGCCTCGATCGACACCTCCTCGACGAACCCGACGGCGCGGAAGTTGCTCGGATGCGCGCGCAGGATCGCGCCCGTCGCGTCGCCGAGCGCGGCGGCGAAGTCGCGCAGTCGCGTGCGGTTCGTCGTGCCGACCTCGCGCAGCACTGCGCCCGACTGCGCCACCACCTCGGGGATCCGGAACGACCCGCCGATCTCGATCAGCTGCCCGCGCGAGACGACGACCTCGCGCCCGTCGCCGGCGAGCGCCGCGGTGGCCAGCAGCACGGCGGCGGCGCAGTTGTTGACCGCGAGGGCGGCCTCGGCGCCCGTGAGCTCGCGCAGCAGCGCCTCGACGTGCTCATGGCGCGAGCCGCGGCGCCCCTCGCCGAGGTCGAGCTCGAGATTCGAATAGCCGCTCGCGGCGCGCAGCACCGCGGCGCGCGCGTCGTCGGACAACGGCGAGCGGCCGAGGTTCGTGTGGACGATCACGCCGGTGGCGTTGACGACGCGCCGCAGCGAGGGCCGCAGCCGCGCTGCAGCGCGCGCCACCAGGTCGGGCTCGTCGCGCGCGCCGCCGATCAGCTCGTCGCGGCGCTCCTGCAGCACGGCCTTCGCGACCGACGTTGCCAGCCGGTCGACGCTCGGCAGCTCCCTCAGACGGGATGGATCCATTCGCCCTCCTCGCGCTTCCAGATCGGCACGCGCGCCTTGATCTCGTCGATGATCTCGCGCGCGCCCGCGAAGGCCGCGTCTCGGTGCGGCGCGCTCGCCGCGACGATGACGCTCGGCTCGCCGCGCTCGACGCGCCCGACGCGGTGGTCCGCCGCCGCGCTGCACAGGCCATGGCGTTCGATCGCGTCCGCCACGATCGCGTCGATCTGCTCGGCGCCCATCTCGGTGTAGGCCTCGTAGTCGAGGAAGTCGACCTCGCGCGTCACGCCGGAGAACGTGACGATCGCGCCGGCGCGCGGGTCGCGCACGCGCTCGAGCAGCGCGTCGACCGACAGGGGCTCCGTGTGGATCGCGCCGCCGCTGACGGGCGGGATCAGCGCCAGCTCGTCGTCGGCGCGCAGGACGACGTCCTCGGCGGCAACCTCGCGGTTGACCGCCATCACCACCGGGACGCCGGCCGCGACGGGCAAGGCCGCGATCGCGTCGCGAACGGTCGCGCCATCGGCGAGCTCCAGCTCGATGTGCTCGCTGCCCGCGCGCTCGCGCAGGACGGCGAACAATCGAACGGAAACCTTCATGCCCACAGCGTAAGGTCACGTCGTGTTCACCTCCACTCGCCTCACTGTCCTGCTCGCTGCCCTCGCCGCGTGCGTGCTCGCGCCGGTCGCCCAGGCCGGCCAGCGGTTCTCACTCGGCCAGGGCACCGATCCCCACCTCGCGGTCGACCCCGACACCGGCACGGCGCACGTCGTCTGGCAGCAGGACAACGCGACGATGGAGTGCAACGTGCCGCGCGGCGCGACCTCCTGCACGCCGCAGGTGGTGAACATGGGCCTGCCGACGGACAGGCCGGAGGCCGACACGCCGTGGATGCTGCGCGCCTCCGACGGCACGCTCTACATCTTCATGGCGCGCTACGTGCGCAACGACGCGTACCTGTCGCGCTCGACCGACGGCGGCGTGACCTGGTCGACGGGCTTCCCCGTCTACAAGGCGGCGGGAGCCGGCATCGTCGGCACGAAGAAGACCGAGCCGGTGCTCTTCCCGTCCGGCGAGGTGACGATCGCGTCGTTCAACGGCGGTGGCAACGTCTTCGCCGCGCGCCTGGACGGAGCGGAGGCCGGCGGCGGGCCGGTCGCGCAACTGCAGGACTTCGGCGGATCCAAGAACGACATCCAAGTCGTGCCGAAGGCCGACGGCGGCATGATCGCCGTCGCCTACGACGGGCCGGGCGTCTTCTGGACGCTGCCTCCGGGCGCCGACCCGTCGCTCAGCTCGAACTGGAGCGCGTTCGGCCAGTTCACCCCGGCCGCGGACGAGACCGGCGTCGCGTCCGGGCCGAGCGGGACCTACGTGGTGAGCGTCGAGCCCGGCGGCAGCTTCCGCCACGTCCTGATCCGCAAGCTCAGCACGGCCGACTTCGGCCCACCGGTCGAGGCCGAGTCGCAGCAGGGCTACATCACCGACCTCACCGAGGGGCCGTCCGGGACCATCGCCGGGGTGTGGCGGACGAACGGCAACGACCCGAACAACCGCCTGCGCTTCTCGACCTCGAAGGACGGCTCGGCGTTCAACACCGTCACGATCACGCGCGGCAGCGACATCTTCTTCGACCTCGATGTGTCGATCGCGTCCGACGACAAGGGCTTCGTCGTGTGGCGGGGCGACGACAAGACGATCGACATGGCGTCGACCGACCCGGTCGACGACCCAACCGCGCCGCCCGGCACCGGCATCACGACGCTCGAGCTGCCGCAGGGGACGTTCACGCTCGACGCGCGTCCGGGCGGCGGCAAGTCGTGCATCAACCCCGGCGGCAAGACGACCGTGCGGCTCGGCTTCAAGCGCAAGAAGA
>VAYD01000442.1:2104-4439 GCA_005883905.1 Actinomycetota bacterium | reverse complement strand
CCCAAGACGCATCCGCGGATCGAGGCCTACGGCGACGTCGACGAGCTCAACAGCCAGCTCGGCGTGGCGCTGACGCTCTCGGATCTACCCGCGGAGCACGCCGCCCGGCTGCGCCGGATCCAGAACGAGCTGTTCGACGTCGGCGCCGATCTGAGCCTGCCCGGCACCGAGCGCCTGCGGGTGGCTGCATCGCAGGTGGAATGGCTCGAGCAGGCGTGCGACGAGGTCAACGCGACGCTGAAGCCGCTCAAGAGCTTCGTCCTGCCCGGCGGCACGCGCGCGGCGGCGCAGCTGCACGTGTGCCGGACCGTCTGCCGCCGGGCCGAGCGCCGCGCGCTGCTGGTGGAGGACGCCAACCCGGAGATCGTCCGCTACCTCAACCGCCTCTCGGACCTCCTCTTCATCCTCGCGCGCGCGTGCAACGCGGGCGACGAGCCGCTGTGGGAGCCGGGCGCTACCGTCGCGCCGTCGTCACCACAGACGCCGCCGCAGTGAGCAGCGCCGCCAGCGCCGCGATCGTCGCGGCGCCGAGCAGGAACGCCGGGTGCTCCTCGGCGTAGGTCGCCACGGCGCGCGGGCGTTCGGCCGCGATCAGGAGCGCGCCCACAAGCGCCGCGCCGATGAGGATCGGCGGCGCGATCTCGGCGAGCACCGAGCGGCGAGCCGGCTCCGCGCGCGGCGGGCTCTGCTCGTCCAGCCGCCAGACGGCGGCCACCATCAGCGCCGTCCACAGCGCGGCGACGAGGAAGCCGCCGATGACGTCCGACGGGAAGTGCCAGCCGAGCGTGAGGATCGCGTAGGCGACAGCGAGCGCGAAGAGACCGCCCACGGTCGCCGCGGCGCGGCGCCAGCGCGCGGGGACGGCGAGGACGCCACAGAGCGCGAGCGCCATCGCCGCCGTCGCGTGGCCCGACGGCCAGGCCGCGGCTGAGATCTGCCCCTTGCCGAGCCACTCCTGCGGGCGCGGGTGGGCGAGCAGCGGCTTCAGCGCCTGCGTCGTGACCGCGGAGCACACGAGCACGATCGCGATCGCCAGCGCCACGCGCCCGCGCCGGCGCGCGAGCGCCAGCAGGATCAGCGCCAGCCCGATCAGCCCGTAGGCCGCCGGGTCGGCGACGTGTGCGATGTGCGACAGGACCGGCGTCAGCTGCGGCCTGTTGAGGTCGACGAACCCCTGCAGGGTCGCGGCGTCGCGGCCGCCGAACGGCGGTGCGAAGTACGCGAGCAGCAGCGTGATGCCCAGACCCGCCACGCAGGTGAGGGCTGCCAGCAGCGCGATTCGTGGACTGCGGGACACCCCTCCAGGGTACGACGGTGGCCAACCTCAGCCAACACGGATCGTTGAAGGAACATGCCCAGTAAGCGCCTCTTCGCCCTCGCGGCCAGCGCACTCGCCATCCCGGCCGCCGCGCTTGCAGCTCCCAAGCCGCCGCCCACCGCACCGACGATCGCGATTTCGACTGCGAAGGTGACGTTCGGCGCGTCAGCCACCATCTCAGGCACGACGACGGCGAACGCCGTCGTCACGCTGCGCGGCGACGCCTATCCGTTCAACAACTCCTTCGGCCAGGCCACCCGAGCCACGTCGAACGCCGCCGGTGCCTACAGCTTCACTGTGAAGCCCGACAGCTCGACGCACTACCGCGTCGACGTCAAGAAGGCTCACAGCCAGGTGGTCGCGCTCGCGGTTCGCTGGAAGGTGACTCGCCACGTCAGCACCAAGCACCCGAAGCGCGGGTCGCGCGTGCTCTTCTCCGGGCTGGTGTCGCCCGCCCACGTCGGCGGCACGGTCTCGATCCAGCGCCACAGCGGCGGCGTGTGGAAGACCGTGAAGACGGCCACGCTGGCGGCGTTGACCTCGACGAGCTCGGCGTACTCGGTTCGCGTGCGCGTTCGGCGAACGGGGACGTACCGCGTGCGCTGCGAGGGCGACGGCGCCCACGACGCGGGAAACAGCCGCAGCGTGAAGCTGACCGTTCACTGAGCGAGGGGTTGGGCGCCGGGTGTCGAACTCGGCGCTATGGGCGACATCCCCTCATGGATCGGGACGCAGGTCGGCGACCGCGTCGGGCGCAACGTCGGGACAGTCTGCGACGTCTACTACGACGAGGCCAGCTCGCAGCCGGCCTGGCTGTTGGTCAACACGCGCGAGCGGCTCGTGCTCGTGCCGGCCGATGGCGCGCTGAGCTGGAGCGTCCGGGTGATCGTGCCCCACGACCGCGACGTCATCGATGCCGCGCCGGCGCCGGCCGCGCCCGCGGTGCTCGCCGGTGAGCCGCTATTGCGGCTCGCACGCCACTACGGCGTGCGCGTGGACCGCTGTGCGGGCTGCACC
>VAYD01000442.1:1560-2033 GCA_005883905.1 Actinomycetota bacterium | reverse complement strand
TACCACCCCGAAGTCCCGTGCCACCAACTCGAAGACGGCGAACCGATCGCGCTCGGCATCCGCCGCGCGCTCGGCGTCCAACGCCCGCCGGCGTCCTGCTGCAGCGAAGACGCTCCCGACCCCCGAGCCGCCGAATGTGGCGTCGAAGCTCCGCGCTCCGCTGCTCGCGGGCGGTGCGGCGATCGCCGGCATCGCCGGAGTCGCCGGCGGCATCGTCCTGAGCGCGAAGGCGCGTCGGCGCCGTCGCAGCTTCCCGAGCCTGCCGAGCATGAACGGCCTTGACCTCAAGAAGCTCGACGCGAAGAAGACGCGCAAGCAGATCGCCTCCGCGAGCAAGCAGTTCGGCGCCTTCACGCGCGAGCTGCGCAAGGCGGGCGAGCAGGCGGAGCGCGTCGGCAACGCGCTGGACTAGCACCAAGCTCACCCGCCGCGAAGGATCGCTAGCGCGACACGTGCTCGCAGTTGCTCGCGAC
>VAYD01000442.1:0-1376 GCA_005883905.1 Actinomycetota bacterium | reverse complement strand
GTCGTCGTCGCCCGCGTCCCCGCACAGGTCGTCGTCGCCCTCGTTGCCCTCGATTTCGTCGTCGCCCGCGCGACCGGAGATCGTGTCGTCGCTCGCGGTGCCGCGCTCGTGGTCGTCGCCGTCGGTGCCGTGGCGGTCGTCCGTCGTAACGGCGCGATCGCCGCCGTGGTCGTCGGTGGACTGGCACTGGGCGTTGTCGTCGGAGCCCTCGTCGGCCAGGACGGTTGTGGCCCCGAAGATGAACGCGCCGCACAGCGCGAGCGAGGCCAGCAGGAAGATCAGTCGGTTCATGTGACCTGCAACACCGCCGGCGCATAGACCTCACAGTCCTGGCGCGTTGCCCCTCGGACTGGGCAGATCGGATACGGTCGCTCCGAGGAGGAGGGGTCGTGACCGCGGACGTCTCGTCGGACCGGCCGTGCGCTTCCGGGATCGGTCCGGAGGTTGCCGCTGCGCTGCGCCCCGACGTCGCCCGCGTCGCCGACGCCGTCATCGAGGCGGTCATAGCCGATGTGCCGCCGTTCAAGGAGTGGCTCGAGGGCTCGCGCAACCTGCGCGAGGGCGTCGAGCAGGGGCTCGCCGGCTTCCTCGAGCAGCTTGAGAGCGGCGACGACGGGGTGCTCCCGCGGCGCGAGGTGTACTTCGACTTCGGCCGCGGGGAGCTGCGCGCGGGGCGCTCGATCGACGCCGTCCTGACCGCGTACCGCTTGGCGGCGCAGGCGACGTGGCGCGCGATGGCCGCGACCGGTCATGCGGCCGGCCTGGACCCGCAGGCGCTGTACGGCGTGGCCGAGCGGATCTTCGCCTACATGGATCTGATGTCGACGGCGACCGCCGACGGGTTCGCGTACGAGGGCTCGATCCGCGCCGGCGAGCGTCGCGACCGGCGCAAGCGGCTCGTCGAGTTGCTGCTGCGCGTGCCGCCGTGCGCGCGCGCCGAGCTCGAGCGCGATGCGGCGGCCGTCGGCTGGCGAGTGCCGCCGGCCCTGGCGGTGCTGGCGTTCCCAGACGAGCGCGTCACGCGGATCGCCGCTCGGCTCCCCGCGGACTCGGTCGTCGCGCGCGTCGGGACGATGGGCTACGCGGTCGTGCCGGATCCGGCGGCGCCAGGGCGGCTCGCCGTGATCGCGCATGCCATGACGGGCGTGCGCTGCGCGCTCGGCCCGACCGTCGGTCCCGCTACATCCGCGACGTCGGCGCGGCTCGCGCGGCTCGCGCTGGGCCTCCCGGAGGCCGCGGACGGGATGGTCGTCGCCGACCAGCGGCGCGTGGACCTGCTGCTGCTGCAGGACGAGGAGCTCGCGGACGGGTTCGTGTCCGGCGCGCTCGCGACGCTCGACGCGCTGCCCGCGACGCAGCGAGCGCGGCTCGAGGAG
>VAYD01000441.1 GCA_005883905.1 Actinomycetota bacterium | reverse complement strand
CTTGAACATCGCGCCGCCCTCCATCTCGTTGAGGTTCGCGAGGTCGTCCTGCATGTGGCGGGCGCCCCTGACCATCGTGCGGAACTTCCACATCAGGAAGACCTGGTTGCCGCGCCCGACGCGCGGCTGCAGGAAGAACACGGACCCGCGGGAGGTGAGCTTGATCGCCAGCGCGATGACAGCGAACAGCGGAGCGAGCAGGATCAGGCCGAGGCCGGCGCCGGCGATGTCCATCGTGCGCTTGAGCGCCAGCGTCGACGTCGTGCGCGTGAGCCCCCGGATGCCGAGAAGCGTCATGCCCTCGATCTGGTCGATCTCGACGCCCGCGCCGATCACCTCGAACAGCCGCGGGACGACGCTGATCTTCACGCGCAGCCGCTTGGAGATCCGGATCACGTCCAGCAGCCGTTCGTGCTCGGCGCTGGAGAAGCCGACGATCACGCGCTCGACGTCGGCCTCGCGGCAGATGCGCTCGAATCGCGACAGGGAGCCCAGACATCGCAGGTCGCCCATCGACTCGGCGTGCAGACGATCGCCGTCGGCGTGGACGTAGCCCACGAGCTCGCTGCCGTACTCGGGATGGCTGGCGATCTTGCGCGCCACCAGCGAGGCGACCTGTCCGGCGCCCACGAGCAGTACGCGCTCGGGGGCGGTGCCGCGGCGGACCAGCTCGCGCGCCGCGAAGCGGAACGTGGGGGTGAGCACGATCGCCGCGAACAACCAGATGATCAGCTGCGTGCGGTGGATCGTCACGCCCGGGACGAGCGGGCCGACCAGGAACGCCAGCGCGGCGCCGAGCGAGAGCGAGTGGAAGATCTTCGGCAGCTCGTTGAGCGTCGACTGGTGGACGAGGTTCGCGTCGCGGTCGTACAGGCGCAGCGACTTGTTCAGCACGACCCAGAGCGGCGCCGCGACCAGCAGGACCAGGTCGTGCGTGACGGAGTTCGGCGGCGGGGCGACGACCCAGAGCACGCCGTACGCGCCGAGCAGCGCGAGCACGTCGGCTGCGGCGAGCGCGCGCCGGCGCATCGAGTCGCGCCGCGGCGTCTCGACGTTGGCCGCGTGCAGGACCGCGCCGGCGTCGGGCTCGAACGTCGGCATCGGCTCGCGCGGCACGGGTCGCACCCGCGTAGTCGCGGTGCGTCGTTCGCGCGTGTCCTCGTGCCGCGTCGCATCGCGCGCGACGCTGACGTCACTCACTACCCCACCCCCTGCCGTTGACGGGCGTCCTGAAACCTGACAAACGGCGGCGCCGTTGTCCATTTCGAACCGTCAGCGAGCGACGAACCCTGCGGGCAGCGACTGGCGAGGGTTGAGAGCCAACGATGCCGCCATCTGCCCGCGGGCGTCCGTGCGCCGTCCGAGCGCGAGCAGGACGCGCGCGTACTCGCGCCGCAGCTCCCAGTCGCGCGGCTCCAGCGCGGCGGCGTGCGCGTAGGCCGTGGCGGACGCGGCGAGCTCGCGCGCGCCGGCAAGCGCGCGGCCGCGCAGCAGCGCGGCCTCGGCGGCCGCGGGCCGCCGCTGCACGCGTCCGGCCTCGGCGGCTGCCGCCCGGAACTGCCCCGCGGCACCGAGCTGCGCGGCGCGGCGCACGCGGTCTTCGTCGCCGCGGGCGAGCAGCAGCCAGCCGGCGAGCAGAAGGCAGAGCGTTGCCGGGACGAACCTGCGTGCCACCGACATGCGGCGCAGTATGGTGGCCGCGATGCAGCTCGGCGCCGGTAGGGGACCGGCAGCGGTTTCGGCCGCAGCCGGCGCGGCCGCGCTCGGGGTCGTCGGGGGGCTTGCGTTCGACGCAGGCGGGTACTTCCCGACCGCGTACCTCGAGGGTGGCGCGGTCGCGCTGGCCGCGCTCGGGGTGCTTCTGGCGATCCAGCTGCCGCGCTACGCGCTGTCGGCGCACGCGCTCGCCGGCATCGGCCTGCTCGCGCTGCTCGCCGCATGGACGGGCCTGTCGGCGGCCTGGTCGCCCGCACCCGACACGGCGCTCGCCGACATGCAGCGCGACCTGCTCTACGTCGCGCTCTTCGGGCTCGGCCTGCTCGCGGCAGGCTCCGGGCGGCACGCGGTCCTGGTCGGCCGCGTCGTGCTGGCTGTGATCGTGGTGATCGTCTGCGCCGGCCTCGTCCACGGCGACACCGGCGACCGGCTGAGCTACCC
>VAYD01000030.1 GCA_005883905.1 Actinomycetota bacterium | reverse complement strand
CGCCGCCAACGCATCGCCCGTCGTCGTCAGCGCATCGGCCGCACCCGTCACCGCATCGGCGGCCGTCGTCGCCAACGCATCGCCCGCACCCGTCACCGCATCGCCGGCGGTCGCCGCCAACGCATCGCCCGCACCCGTCACCGCATCGCCGGCGGTCGCCGCCAACGCATCGCCCGCCGTGGTCACGGCGTCGCCGGCGGCGGTCGCCAGGGCATCACCGGTCGTCGTCACCGCGTCGCCGGCTGTCGTCGCCAGCGCGTCGCCGGTCGTCGTGACGGCATCGCCGGCAGCCGTGACCGCGTCGCCGGCAGCCGTGACCGCGTCGCCGGTCGCGGTCGTGACGGCATCGCCTGCAGCCGTGACCGCGTCGCCGGTCGCGGTCGTGACGGCATCGCCCGCCGACGTGACCGTGTCGACAAGGCCACCGCCGGAACTCGGCGCCGCGTCGGTCGTCGAGATGGGCTGGGTCGCGCTGGCCGAGTGTGCTCACGGCGTCTGTGGTCGTGCTGCCGGACGACGGGGCGATGCCGGGGACCGTGTCCGTGACCGAGGTCGTTCCGGTCGATGGTGCGGTCGCCGCGTCGGTCGTTCCGCTTGAGGTCGATCCGGCTGACGTGGCCGTGTCAGTGACCGAGGTCGTGTCGGGTGAGGGGGCGGCGGTCGCGGTGTCCGTCGATCCGCCCGAGGTCGTCCCGGTCGACGCCGCTGTCGTCGCGGCATCTGTGGCTCCGCTCGTGGTGGAGCCGCCAGACGTCGATCCGCCTGACGTGCTCGCGCTGACGGCCGTGTCGGTGCTTGTCGTGGGGGCTGTCGACGTCTGGTCCGCGGTCGACGCTGTGGAGGTGGACCCCGAGGACGGAGCGGTCGACGTCGGATCACTCGGCGACGTGGTCGAAGAAGTCGTATCGGGCGCGGGAGGCGTGGCGGTGGCGGAAGCGCTGGTCGCCGAGTCGGCCACCTGCGGCGTGGCCTGGGTGGTCGTGTCCGCAGCAGTCGTGGTGGTCTGAGCGACTGCGGCGGGCGTGGTGTCCGTGGTGTTCGTGGCCGGAGCCGTCGCTATGGCCGTGGTGTCGGCGGGCGTCGTACTCGTCAACGTGCCGGTTGCCGCACTGCCTGAGACATCAATCATGGCTGGTCCCTCCCGCGGAAATACGAGCTTTCCCCACCTGAACGTGTCGCTACCCGCGCTCGTTGCCGGCGCAAAATCGGTAGGTCGTCCCGTCTTATTCCGGTGTCACCTAGGTAGAAAACGGGAAGCCTCATAGGTGGAGGCATCCAACATGGAGCTCGGCGAAACGGTCGTCGTCGCCGATGGGGACGACGAATCGCGCGGCAGCCTGGCAGCGGCGCTCCACAGCGCCGGGTACGAGGTCGCCGACACGGACCGCGGGGACGAGGCACTTGGGCTCGCCCAAGCCTCGAATCCAGCCGCGGTGCTGCTCGAGATCCCACTGGCGGGGCTGTGCGGCTATGAGATCTGCCGAGCACTGAAGGCCGAGCCCGCATTCGAGGCGCCGATCATCTTTGTGTCGCGCGTCCGGACGGAGTCCTACGACCGGATTGCGGGTCTGCTCCTAGGTGCGGACGACTACATCGTCAGTCCCTACGAGCCAGGCGAGCTGCTCGTCCGCGTGGCCAACCTCATCGACCGTTCCCGCGTGCGCGACCCGCGTGCTCGCTGGAGCTTGACGGTGCGGGAGCGCGAGATCCTGGACTTGATGAGCGAGGGCCTTCGCCAACGCGAGATAGCGCGCCGCCTGATCATCAGCCCCAAGACGGTCGCGACGCACGTGGAGCACATCCTGCGCAAGGTCGGCGTGCGCAGCAGCAGCGAGGCCGTCATGGTTGCCTTCCGCGAGCAGATCATCCACCCCAAGCCGCGGCGCGACATCGGGATCGGACCCCACTTCCGGCACTGACTTCCCGGGCCCGTGTCCGCCGGCCGTCAGGTCGCGGGTACGCGCGCGGGGGCCGGCTCGGCGGCCAGCGCCGAATACGCCTCGGCGAACCCGGTCCGCCACGTCGGATGGCTCGGCGTCCAGCCGAGCTCGCGCTTGGCCTTCGCGTTGGAGGCGCCGCGCGACTCCGTTCCCATCATGACCCCGGCCGGGCCGCCGAACAGCCACCCGACCACGCGCGGGACGTGGCGCGGCGGCTTGGCACCGAGCGCCTGGGCGAGCACCGGCAGCCATTCGCGCACCGGCGCCGGCTCGTCGTCGACGATGTTGTAGATGCCGGGCTCGGCGCGCTCGAGTGCGATCACCGTCGCGGCGGCGGCATCGTCGAGGTGGATCCACGAGATCACCCCGGCGCCGTCGCCGACGATCGGGAACTGCCGCTTGCGCACCGGCTCGATCAAGCCGTCGTTCGCGGCGCCGTAGAACGTGCCGTAGCGCAGCACGATCCCGCCCGCGGCGGGCACGGCCTCCTCGAGGTGGCGCATCGCCGCGTTCGACGCGTGGGTCCCCGCGACCGGCCGCGGATCGAGCGGGTCGTTCTCGGTCTTGACCATCGCGCCCTCGCGCGCGTACCGCATGCTCGCGAAGCTCTGCGCGACGAACCGCTCGACGCCCGCCTCGCCGGCCGCGGCGAGCAGCCGGTCCGTGCCCTCGGTCCGCAGCCGGTTGGTCGTCACAAAGCTGCGGTCCAGGTTGCGCGTGAACTTCGCGCCGGTGAGCGCGGTCGCCTGGTGGACGATGCCGTCGGGCGCGATCTCCTGCACCGCCTCGCGCACCGCGCGGGCGTCGAGCAGGTCGAGCTGCCGCACCTGGGCTCCGAGCGCGCGCAGCCTCGCGTCGTGGCCCGGCGACCGGTACGTGCCGATCACCTCGTGACCGCCTTCGATGAGTTGCGCGACGAGCGGGGTGCCGATCGCGCCGCTTGCTCCGACAACGAGGACTCGCATCAGCTTGCTCCTTGGGTCATGGCGTGTGTTCCTGCCTGGATGACCCGCGGCGGGCGGTCAATGTGACGAACGGTGCCACGACCGCTCGATGTCGCGCAGCATCGAGGGGTACACGACCAGGTGGCGAAACGGCGTGATCGCGGCCATGTAGCCGCGTCCGAGCAGGCCGTTGGGCTTTACGAGGACCGCCATCTGCCCGCGGTAGCCACCCGCGGAGTCGGGGACCCACGCGAGGTGCAGGATGCCGTGCACCGTCTGGTTGGCGATCTCGAGCGCCCACTCGTCGTCGGTGCGGTACAGCGGGACGAACGGCGCGGTGTCGGCGCGATCCGCCGTGTCGCGGAGATCCGCCGGGAGCCGGTCGCGCAGCGTCGGGACCCGTGCACCCAGTCCCGCCTCGTCGCGGTCGAGCCGGAGCAGCCTCCCCACGGTCCAGCGGATGGCGAACAGCGACCGGACCAGCGGCGAGGAGCTGTGGAACGAGGGCATCAGCGCCACCAGCCGCGGGAAGTCGCCCGCGCCCCCGGGCGTCGGCAGCGCCCACACGTCCTGGAGGCGGAAGTCCGGCGCGATCTCGTGGATGCGCCACGGCCGGGAGGTGTGCGCGTCGTCGGGGAGCCTCATCCGTTCCATACACTACTGTATGGAACAACTCGATGCCTGCTCCGACACGCACCCCGCGTACCACGTGGATCGACGAGGGACTGCGCGCGCTCGCCGCCGGCGGGCCGGACGCCGTGCGGATCGAGCCGCTGGCGCGCGCGCTCGGCGTCACCCGAGGCGGCTTCTACTGGCACTTCAAGGACCGGCGCGCGCTGCTCGACGCGATCCTCGACGCCTGGGAGCGCCGCAGCACCGACGAGGTGCTCGAGCGGGTTGAGCGCGAGGGCGGCGACGCGCGCGACAAGGTGCGCCGCGCGGGCGCGCTCACGTTCTCCAGAGACCTCCTCCCCATCGACCTTGCGGTCCGCGACTGGGCACGGCGCGACAAGGCAGTCGCGCGGCGGCTGCGGCGCGTGGACAACCGCCGCATCGCGTACCTGCGGTCGCTGATCGGCACGTTCTGCCCCGACCCCGACGAGGTCGAGGGACGCAGCATGCTCGCGTTCTCGCTGGCGATCGGGAATCACTTCATCGCCGCGGAGCATGGCGCGCGGGGGCGCGCGCAGGTGCTCGATCTGGCCATTGAGCGGGTGCTGGCCTGAGCCAGTAGGGTCGCGCGACGATGGCCGCCGTATCCGACCGCGCCGCCCGCGATCGCCGCGTCCTGATCCTGTCGGCCGGCGGGACGATTGGCATGACCGGCACCGGTGGCGCGCAGCCGGACCTCGACGCGGCGGCGATCGTCGCCAACACGACCGGGCTCGAGGAGTTCGACGGCCTCGAGGCGCGCACGCTGATGAACAAGCCGAGCGCGCACCTCACGGCCGCCGATCAGCTGACGATCTGTCGCGCGGCGCGCGACGCCAGCCGCCGCGGGATCGGCGTGGTGGTGACGCACGGGACGGACACGCTCGAGGAGACCGCGATGCTCTGCGACGTCCTGCACGACGCGGAGGCGCCGATCGTGTTCACGGGCGCGATCCGGACCGCCACGGCACCCGGCGCCGACGGGCCGGCGAACCTCGTCGACGCCGTCAGCGTCGCCGCGGCGCCGGCGGCGACCGGCCTCGGCGTGCTGGTCGTGTTCGGCGGTGAGATCCACCACGCGCGCACGGTGCGCAAGACCGACACGACGAGCCTCGTGGCGTTCAGCAGTCCCCAGAACGGCCCGCTCGGCCGCGTCACCGAGGGCCATCCGACGATCTGGAGCCGGCTGCCGCGCAACCCGCCGCTGGACCCGCCGAACCTCGACCGCAACGTCCTGATCGTGCCGACCACGGCGGGCGACGACGGCACGCTCGCGCGCGCGGCGCTCGCGACCGAGCCCGACGGGGTGATCATCGGGACGCTCGGGGCGGGCCACCTGAGCCCTGACGTGCTCGAGCTCTGGGGCGAGGCCGCCGAGCGGATCCCGGTCGTCGCCTACTGCCGCCCGGAGCGCGGCGTGATCCTCAGCGCGACCTACGGCTACCCGGGGTCCGAGCGCGACCTCCGCGGCACCGCCGTGATCCCCGCCGGCTTCCTCAGCCCCCAGGCCGCGCGGATGAAGCTGCTCGCCTGCCTGGCCGCGGGCCTCTCGATCGACGAAGTGCGCTGGGCGTTCCGGCAGGACGACGGCTAACCCGCTTCGATCCCGCCGGCCTCCAGGGCGTCGCGGCGGTTCTCGTAGACGCGGCCGTAGACCGCGCGGCCATCCGGGCCGAAGCGCCAGAGCCAGCCGACCGGCGCGTCGATCACGCGGCCGACGCCCCAGGCGTAGACGCGGCCGACCGCGACGACGGTGTCGTCGCCGGAGCGGTGGAACTCGAGCGGCTCGACCGTGAGCTCCTCCCACACGCGTCCGATGTCGCCCATGTACCGGCTGATGCCGTCGTGGCCGCGGTAGGGCTCGCCGTCGGCGGCGACCATCGCGGTCACCGGCAGGAACTCGACCTCCGGGTCGCAGAGCGCGAGCAGCTCCGGGACGTCACGGCGCGAGAAGTGCTCGAAGAGCCGGCGGGTGGTCTCGACGAGCGGGTCGTCCACCCCGTGGAGCCTACGGCTCCTGCACGGGGTCGTAGGAGGCCTCGCGGGTCGTCGGGACGCCGGTTGGATCCGCGCTCGGCGAGTCGGAACGCTGCTCGTCCTTGCGGATCCACGCCATGATCGGCGCGGCGACGAGCACGGCGAGGCCGACCACGACGAGCGGGATCAGGATCACGGTGGTCATCCCCAGGACGATCAGGACGATCCCGAGGAGCACGAGGAAGAGAAGGAAGAGTGCTCCCTGCATGCTTCGAGCGTGCCCGCAACCCGGGCGACGTATGCGCGCTCAGACGGCCAGCGCGAGCGTCTGGCGCTTGCCCTCGAACTCCCGGCCGACCTCGCAAAGGATCTCGAGCATCGCCTGCTTGGCCGGCGAGCAGTAGCCGCCGCCGAGCGTCCCGGCGACGATGTGGCGGACGGGCGGGCGCGTCCGCAGGGCGCGCACGACGACGTCGTCGCGCACCGCCAGCAGCGCCAGGTCGGGGACCAGCGCGACGCCCATCCCCGAGGCGACGAAGCCCTGGATCGCGAGGTAGTCGTCGCTGTTGAACGCGATCCGCGGATCGAAGCCGGCGCCCGAGCAGGCGCGCAGCAGGATCTCCGAGTCCGGGCAGGTCGTCGTCGGCGCGCCCATGATCCAGGACTCGTCGCGCAGGTCCTCGAGCCGCATCCGCCGACGCTCGGCGAGCGGGTGGCCCGCGGGCAGCACGACGTACATCGGGTCCTCCATGATCGGCGTGCGCTCGATCGCGGGGTCGTAACACGTCTCGAAGCCGGACTCGATCAGCAGGGCGATGTCGGTCTCCCCCGCCTTCAGCGCCGCCAGCCCGTCCTCGGGCTCGCCCGGGATCAGCGTGATGTCGACAGCCGGGTGGCGCTCGCGGAACGCCGCGACCGCCCGCGGGGCGAGCGTCGCCCCCGCGCTCGGGAACGCGACCAGCCGCAGCCGTCCTCCGCGCAGGCCCGCAATCGCCTCGAGCTCGGCCTCCGCGTCTGCCAGCCGGGCCAGGATCGCGTCGGCGTGGCGCACCAGCGCCTCGCCCGCGTCGGTGAGGGTCACGCCGCGCGCGCTGCGGTCGACGAGCACCGTTCCCGCCTCACGTTCCAGCGCTGCGATCTGTTGTGACACTGCGGACTGTGTGTAGGCGAGCGCCTCGGCCGCAGCGGAGAAGGAGCCGTGTGCCGCGACCTCGCGAAGCACCCGGAGCCGCTTTACGTCAAGCATAAGTACAGCTTAAGTCATCGAGTCAAGAATGTCATTTGAACTGATGACCCCGACAGGAGACGATGCATGCATGAGCACCACCACTGACACCGTCACCATCCGCCGCGCCGGCTCGCAGGACGCAGTGGCGCTCAAGCTGCTCGCGATGCTGGACTCCACGCAGGCGCTGCGCGGCCCCGTCCTCGTCGCCGAGTCCGGCGGGCTCGTCCTCGCCGCGATCTCGCTCGAGGACGGCCGCCTCGCCGCGGACCCGTTCTTCCCGACCGCCGACCTCGTGGCGCTGCTGCGCGCCCGCGCCGAGCGCCTCGAGACCGAGCCCGCCCCCCGTCGCCGGCGTCTCGCGCGGAGGCTGCAGCCGGCTTCGTGAGCACGACCACCGCCTCCGTTCCCTCCTCCTCACGCGAGGCCGCCGGTTCCCTCACCGGCGGCCTCGCGGTCTGGGCGAACCTGGCGTCGGTCTACCTCATCTGGGGCTCGACGTACCTGGCGATCCGAGTGCTCGTGCGGACCGTCCCGCCGCTGTACGGCGCCGGCACGCGCTTCCTGGCCGCCGGCGTGCTGATGCTGGCGTTCCTTGGCCGCCGGCGCGCCCTGAGCGCCGGCCGGCGCGAGCTGCTGGCGTGCGCCGTCGTCGGCACCCTGCTCGCCGCCGGCGGCAACGGGCTCGTGACGGTCGCCGAGCAGGACGTGCCATCGGGGCTCGCGGCGGTCCTGGTCGCCTCGGTGCCGCTGTGGATCGTGATCTACCGCGCCGCGGCGCGCGAGCATGTGCGGCGCGCGACGCTGGCCGGGGTGCTGGCTGGGTTCGCGGGCGTCGCGCTGCTGCTGCTCCCGGGCAACCGGCCGAGCGGCGTGCCGCTCGGCCCGTCGCTCGTCATCGTCGGCGCCGCGGCGTCGTGGGGCTTCGGGTCGTTCATCTCGAAGTCGATGCCGCTGCCGCGCGACGGCCTCGTCACGACGGGCTGGCAGATGGTCTTCGGCGGCATCGTGCTCACGGTCGCGGGCGCGGCCGCCGGCGAGCACATCGGCACGCCGTCGGGCGAGTCGGCCTGGGCGTGGGCGTACCTCGTCGTCATCGGCTCGCTGGTCGCGTACACGTCGTACACGTGGCTGCTGCGCAACGCGCCGATCCAGCAGGTCTCGACCTACGCCTACGTGAACCCGGTCGTCGCGGTCATCCTCGGCGCGATCATCCTCGGCGAGAGCGTCGGCGGCATGACGATCGCCGGCACAGCCGTGATCGTGGCGTCGGTCGCCATCATCGTTCGAAGAGCCTGAGGCTCCGTCCCAGGAACTCGAGCTCGGCCTCGACGGCCTGCTCGTGGGCCTCGAGCAGCGACGCGTAGTGACGACCGGGCAGGCGGACGACCTCGCCGCGGGGCGCCCGCGCGGCAGCGAGGATTCCGGGATCGGCCAGGACGGTGCGATCGTCGTCGGAGGCCACGACGAGCAGCGGGCACCGCACCCTCGCCGCGTCGCGGCCGGGGCGGTAGAAACCGGTCGTCAGCGTCGATCGGGCGGCGACCGCCTGCTGCCAGTCGGGGTAGCGGTTCCCGGGGTTGAGCGCCCGGCCCGCGTCGGCGCTGTCGGGCGTGGTGATCGTCGCGACCTCGCCGCGAGCGCCTGAGAGCGCGACGAGCAGCGGCCGGCGCCCGAAGAGGCCTCCGATCGCGTCGAGCAGGCCGCGGCCGGTGAGCCGCAGGAACGCGCCCACCGTCATGCTGCGCAGCGCGTTCGGGGCCGCAAGCTGATCCACCGCAGCTGCGGGGCGCCCGCCGATCCCTACCTGGCGTGCTCGGCAGCGTGCGCGCGAAGGCGATCGCCGCCTCGAAGTCCCTGAGCTGATCGCGGATGCGGACGACCTGGCGCGGCTCGCCGCCGCTCTCGCCGAGCCGGCGGAAGTCGAACGCGAGCACCGAGTAGCCGGCCTCGTTGAAGCGCTCGGCGAAGCGGTCGGTGGCGGGCTCCTTGGTGACGCCGGCGCCGCCGGCCATCACGAGGCAGGCCCCGTTCGTGCCGCTGTAGTGCCACGCCGCGAGCGTCACGTTGTCGTTGGTGAAGAAGACCTTCTGACGGGTTTCGATCGAGATCATGCCAACATGGTTGCGCAGCGAAACTAGTTTTCATCCGAATCCAGAGAGGAACGCGAACCAGTTGCCGAGGGGGAACCACACACCGGCCCGACCGCCCCGGGACGCGGTCGAGCTCGCGATGGACGTGCTCAGCGATCGCTG
>VAYD01000435.1:3175-4143 GCA_005883905.1 Actinomycetota bacterium | reverse complement strand
CCGCTGGCGCCGACCAGCGCGATGGTCTCGCCCGGCTCGGCCGTGAAGCTCACGTCGTGCAGCGCATCGCTCGCGGTTTCCGGGTAGCGGTACGACACGCCCTCGAACGCGACGGAGGCGCGCGCGCGCCCGAAGGCGCGCGGCCGCTCGGGCTCGGCCACCGCGGAACGCTCGTCGAGCAGCTCGATCACGCGCTCGGCGCTCGCCGACGCCGAGTAGACCGTGTTCGTCAGCCGCGAGAGCCCGCGGATCGGGCTGTAGAGCTGCGTCAGCAGCGTGAGGAACGCGAGCAGGCCGCCGAGCGAGAGCTGGCCCTTCGAGAGCTGCCACGTTCCGAGCCCGATCACGATCAGCCCGCCGGTCAGCTCGATCATGTTGATCAGCGGCGAGAACAGCCCGCGCACGCGCGAGGACGCCATCTGGGCGGCGAACGCACCCTGCCCCTCGCGGCGGAAGCGCTCGACCTCGTGGTCCTGGCGGTTGTAGCGCTTCTCGCGCGAGGCCTCCTTGATCAGGCGCGAGAAGTGGCGCGCGGTGAACCAGAACAGCGGCGCGACGATCAGCGAGACCAACGTCAGCTGCCAGGACAGGTAGAGCAGCACGCCGGTGAAGACGACGATCCGCAGCACGAACGTGATCGCGTCCACCACGCCGCCGAGCACGAGGTTCTCGATCGACGCGATGTCGCCCGTCAGCCGCGAGAGCACGTCGCCCAGGCGGCGGCGGTCGAAGACCTCGAGCGACAGGTGCTGCAGGTGCGCGAAGAGCTTCGTGCGCAGGTCGAGCAGGAAGCGCTCGCCGACCCATGTCGAGAAGTACTCGTCGGCGAAGCCGAGCAGCCCGTCGAGCAGGTTCAGGCCGATGTAGGCGAGCGCGATCCACCAGAACGGGCCGAAGTCCTTGGGCACGAGGACCTCGTCGACGACCAGCTTGAACATCCAGACGAGCGCCGCCTCGACGAGCGGCGT
>VAYD01000435.1:0-2962 GCA_005883905.1 Actinomycetota bacterium | reverse complement strand
TCGGGGTCGACGGCTGCGACTGGCCGCTGCCCGAGGTCGTGCTCGTGTCGCTCTTGGTGGCGGCCTTCAGACCGTGGAAGCCAAACGCCTTGCCCTTCGGATGGCCGCGACGGCGGCGCGTACGGTGCGACATATCCATTCCTCTCGGTTTGGGTGCTTCGTGCGAACCACCCCTCTGTCTTTCCAACGCACGTGATGTGAAACGGTTGGCCGGTGTCCGACGGATCAGGTGCCGCGGCGTACGCGCGCTTACGCGAGGCGATCGTGCGCGTCGAGCTGGCGCCGGGATCCCCGATGTCCGAAGCGCAGCTGATGGAGCGCTTCGGGTTCACGAAGGCGGCTGTTCGCGCCGCGCTCGCCCGGCTGCGCGCCGAAGGGCTCGTGCTGGCCGAGCCCCGCCGCGGCCACGTCGTGGCGCCGCTCACGATGCGCGACGTGCGAGGCCGCCGCCGGGAAGATGGATGGCGGCGAGATCGCGCGGCTGAGCAAGCTCGCCGAGCGCGGCTTCGACGCCGGCGACGCCAAGGCGGTCGAGCGCTTCCTCGCCGCCAACCGCGAGATCCACCTGGCGGTCGTCAACGCCGCCGGCAACCAGCGCGCGGCCGCGATCGTCGAGCGGCTGCTCGACGACAGCGAGCGCGCCCGGATCCTCGCGCTGCGCGCCGGGGCGGCCGCAGGCGGGCAGCGGGCGCGCAGCGAGCTGCAGGCCGTGCTCGCTGCGATCGGCGAAGGCGATGGCGCGCGGGCGCGCGAGCTGATGGCCGACGCGATCCGCGTCTTCCGCGACGAGCTGCTCGAGCGCCTGCAGCGGGCGACGCTCGACCGCCCGCTCTAGGGGGTCAGGTCTTTCATTGCCGCATGTGGCAATGAAAGACCTGACCCCTTTTCGTCTAGGGGTGGCCCTGCGCGGCCAGCCGCGCGGCGAACCCGACCAGCGCGCTGCCCGATGCGCGGTCCATCCAGGCGCGCGGCCGCGGCCGCCGCAGCCAGTCGCCGACGCGGTCGACGAGCGCTACGAGGCCGGAGAACCACGCGAGGTAGAGGAGCTCGAACACCGCTGCCAGCGCCAGCGCCATCGGGAGCCGGGGGCCGTGCGTGGGCAAGAACTGCGGCAGGAACGTCAGGAAGAACAGCGCGCACTTCGGGTTCATCGCGTTGGACAGCAAGCCCTGCGAGAACGGGCGCCCCCCGCGGCGCGGCTCGTCGGCGTCCGCGTGGCCGTGCCCGGCGGCGCGCAGCATCCGCACGCCGAGGTAGACGAGGTACGCCACGCCGGCGATCTTCAGCGTCGTGTAGGCCGTCGCGGAGGCGGCGAGCAGCGCGGAGAGGCCAAGGACAGCCGCGGTCGAGTGGAGCAGCAGGCCACTCGCGCCGCCGAGCATGGTGCGCAGACCCGCGGCCCGGCCGCCGACGAGCGCGTTGCGGACGATCAGCGCCTGGTCAGGGCCTGGGATCGCGATGAGGATGAGGGAGGCAAGCGCGAACTCGAACATGCTGATATGTCAGCATGTTCATTCTGACATGTCAAGTTACAGGCGTGGGCCCGTCGCCCATCAGTGCCGCCTTCTGGGCCGCGAACTCCTCTTCGGTGAGCACCCCCGAGTCGCGCAGCCGTCCGAGACGCTCGAGCTCGCCCGTCCTTCCGCCCGTACGCCGCATCGCGCCGCTGACGCGTGCGCGCATCTGCGCAGTCCGCTCTCCGGGCGGCTCGTCCGGGAACTCGCGGATGCACTGGCGCCGCAGCACCTCGAACCCCCAGATCGACAGGCCGATGATCAGGAGGATCGTGACCGGCATGCGCGTGGCTGGGATCGGACCCCACGCCAGGATCAACAGCACGATGACGCCCAGGGCCGACCACGCCACCCCCGGCCGGTCGCGCATGGCCGGCGCCATCCAGCGGCGCGACTCGACCGCCGGCCGCCTCGGGCCCGCCAGCCAGGCGGCGAAGACGACGGGGATGCCGATGACGATCTGGGCCCACGCGATCTCCTGCAGGATCCGCGTCCCGATCGACCACGTCGACTCCACCGCCGGCCGTACCGAGTCCTCCTTGGCAAGGCTGTTGACCACCGCCCCGCCGCCCACGCGCCGGATGATCAGCACCAACAGCCCGACGCCGATCAGGCTGAGCCCGACCGCCAGCAGCGTCTCGCGGCGCCGCGGGCCAGAGAGGTAGACCGCCAGGGCCAGGACGATCAGCGCGAGCGCGGGCAGCACCCATCCCAGACCCTGCAGCGCCGCGACCGCGTCCTGCAGGAAGCCCACCTGGTTGCCGTCCATGATCTTCACCTTGGCGACGTCCGGCGGGATCTTGCCCACCGTGGATGCCGGCAGCCCGAGCCGCGTCGCCAGGTCGAGCACGATCGGCCGCAGGTCGAGGACGACCGCGTTGCCGTTCTGTGTGATCGCCTTCGAGTCGCCCTTGGCGATGTTGATGAACTGCTGAGCGGTGGCGCGGTTGGCCGCCTCCCACAGCTGCTCGACCTTCGGGCGCTGCAGCACCTTGTTCATGCGCTGCTGCGCGAGCTCGCGCAGGCCGTTGGCGGCCGGACCGGCGAGCGACTTCAGCCGTGGCGGCAGCGCATCGGCGACCTCGCTGGTGACGTCGACGTTCGCGTACACCTGGTCGACCACGATCTGCGAGACCTGCTGGCGGATGTCGTCGTCGCGCAGCAGCCGCGAGCTCGTGTCGGCCCAGTGGTTGGCGTCGAGCATCTGGCGGTTGGCCCAGACCGCGAAGATCGACAGGAACGCGAGCACCGCGCCCAGCGCCACCAGCCCGCGGACGAGGTAGCGCCTGCCGCGCGGAAGCCTCGTGGCTTCAGCTGTTGTAGCCATATCGCGACCACGCTCGCCCGCGCGAGGGTGAGCGGGCACCACCCCCGCGGAGTGAACGGTTCAGCCGCGCTCGAGCGGGTGCGGCGTCTCGGGCAGCTGCGCGAGGTGGCGGCGCAGCATC
>VAYD01000434.1 GCA_005883905.1 Actinomycetota bacterium | reverse complement strand
GGCTCGTCGCACAGCAGCAGCGGCGGGTGGCCGAGCAGCGCCTGGGCGATGCGCAGCCGCTGCTGCTCGCCGCCCGACAGGAGGCCGATCGGCTTGTCGGCGTAGCCGGTCGCGCCCACCGCCTCGAGCGCGGCGCTGACCGCCGCCTGCGCCTGCTGGCGCGGCCCGGCGAAGCCGAGCCGGACGAGGTCGCGCCCGCGCAGCGGGAAGCCGCGGTCGAACGCGCGCAGCTGCGGGACGTAGCCGATCCGCTCGCGGCCGTCCTGCGGCGGGAGCCCGACGACCGTCGCGGTCCCGGCGTTCAGCTCGGCCAGGCCGAGCAGCACCTTCAGCAGCGTCGTCTTGCCGGCGCCGTTGGGCCCGAGGACCGCGAGGAACTCACCGGGCCGGACCTCGAGGTCCAGGCCGTCCCAGAGGGTGCGCCCGCCGACGCGCATCGCGGCGCCGCGCAGCTCTGCGACCGCCGCGGTCATCGGCTTGCGAGCGCGGTGAGCAGCGCCCGCGCCTGGTCGATCTGCCATTGCTGGAAGGTGAGGCCCCGCGGCAGCGTCTCCGTCACGGGGACGACCGGTACGCCCGAGCGCGCCGCCAGTGCGCGCAGCCGCTTCGTCACCGGGGTCACTGCCTGCGCGTTGTACAGCAGCGCGTCGATCCGCCGCTTGGAAACCAGGTCGTCCATCCGCTGCGCGTCGCCCGGTCCCGGCTCGGTGCCGGACTCGATCGCGCGCGCGAAGCCCGGCGGCGTCTCGGTGTGCAGCCCGGCGGCGTCCACGAGGTAGCCGGGCACGCGCTCGGTGTAGGCGACGGGCGCGCCGGGGTGGCGCGACTCGATCGCGGCGACGGTGTGCAGCAGGGGCTGCAGCGACTCGATGAAGCGCGCCGCGTTCGCGCGGAAGTACGCGGCGTCCTTCGGATCCTGCGCCGCGAGCGCGTCGGCGATCGCGCGCGCGGCGTCCGGCAGGCGCGGCACGCCGTACCAGAGATGCGGGTTCGAGCCGGTCGGCTTGAGCGCGTCGGAGATCGTCAGCACCTGGCGCTGCGAGCTCGGCTGCGCGCCGAGCAGCTTGTGGGCCCAGTCGTCGTAGCCGAGGCCGTTCAGGACGACGAGGTTCGCGCGCGCCAGGCGCGCGGCGTCGCGCGGGCTCGAGGTGTAGAGGTGCGGGTCCTGGTCCGGCGAGCTGACGATCGAGGCGACGTCCGCGTGGCGTCCCCCGATCTGCCTGACGACGTCGCCCCACTGGTTGGCCGAGGCGACGACGTCGACCACGCGCGCGCCCTTCGTCGGATCGGCCGGCGCGACGCCGCAGCCGGCGACGACGCCGGCCGCCAGCAGCACGCAAACGAAACCCGAAACCGTTTTCATTACTGGCAGCGTACCTGAAGGCCGCCCCGGGCACAGCGTGTGCATGAAGATCGGCTACACGCTGTCGAGCGAGGACCACGGCCCCCGGGAGCTCGTCGAGCAGGCCAGGCGCGCCGAGGCCGCCGGGTTCCACGGGCTCTGGATCTCCGACCACTACCACCCGTGGATCGACGAGCAGGGGCACAGCCCGTTCGTGTGGTCGGTGATCGGGGCGGTCGCCGAGGCGACCGACCTGCCGGTGACGACGGGCGTGACCTGCCCGACGCTGCGGATCCATCCGGCGATCATCGCCCAGGCCGCGGCGACCAGCGCGGTCGTGCTCGAAGGCCGCTTCAGCCTCGGCGTCGGCTCGGGCGAGGCGCTCAACGAGCACATTCTGGGCGACCCGTGGCCCGAGGCCGACGAGCGGTTGGAGATGCTCGAGGAGGCGATCGAGGTCATGCGACTGCTGTGGCAGGGCGGCGTGCAGAGCCACCGCGGCCGGCACTACCGCGTGGAGAACGCCCGCGTGTACGACCTGCCGGACGAGCCGCCGAAGGTGCTCGTGTCGGGATTCGGCCCGAAGGCGACGAGCCTGGCCGCACGCGTCGGCGACGGCTACGTCACGACCTCGCCCGACAAGGAGCTGATCGGCCAGTTCCGCGCCCAGCACGGCAAGGGCCCGGTGCACGCCGGCGGGAAGGTCTGCTTCGGCCCCGACGAGCAGGAGGCGGTGAAGACCGTGCATCGGCTGTGGCCGAACATCGGGCTGCCCGGCGAGCTCGCGCAGCTCCTCCCCACGCCGGCGCACTTCGAGCAGGCGTCAGAGCTCGTCGGCGAGGACGCCATCGCCCAGGCCGTGCCGTGCGGGCCGGACCTCGACCACCACGCCGAGCAGCTGCAGGCGTTCGCCGACGCGGGCGTCGACGAGCTCTACGTCCAGCAGGTCGGGCCCGAGCTCGACGCGTTCTTCGACACGTGGGCGCCGCACATGCTGGACCGATTCGCCCGGTAGCGCTCAGTAGCCGCTGCTGCCGTAGCCGCCGCCGCTCGACGCAGGGGTCGCGGCCGTGCTGCCGCC
>VAYD01000429.1:2473-4997 GCA_005883905.1 Actinomycetota bacterium | reverse complement strand
GGCTACATCCCGAACATCGACGTCCCGCCGCCCGCCGAGCCGATGGACTTCGCCGCCTGGTTCGAGGCCTATCTCGACGGCGCATGGCACACGTTCGACGCTCGCAACAATCGCCGGCGCGTCGGCCGAGTCGTCGTCGGGCGCGGCCGCGACGCGGTCGACGTCGCGCTGATCACGTCGTTCGGGCCCGTGACCCTGACGGAGTTCGAAGTTCGCGCGGCATAGAACGAGCGCGCTACCGTGCAGCGGCATGACCGAGGCTGACCCGCGCTCGCCGGAGCGTCCCTTCTGGCGCGAGGCGCTCGCTCCGTATGCGCGGCCGCACCTGGGCCGCAGCCCGCTCGACATCGCGACCTCGATCGTGCCGTACGTGGCGCTTACGGCGCTGATGTACCTCGTGTTCGACGTGTCCTACCTGCTCGTGCTGGCCCTGTCGATCCCCGCCGCCGGCTTTCTCCTACGGACCTACATGGTCTTCCACGACTGTGCACACGGCTCGTTCCTGCCGTCCAAGCGCGCCAATGCCTGGCTGGGCACCGCCCTGGGGCTCGTCGTCTTCGAGTCCTTCGCCTCCTGGCGACACAGTCACGCCGTCCACCACGCCACCGCCGGTGATCTGGACCGACGCGGCGTCGGAGACGTTCACACCCTCACGGTCGCCGAGTACCAGTCGCGTGGGTGGCGTGGCCGCCTCGGCTATCGGCTCTTCCGCAACCCGCTCGTGATGTTCGGGGTCGGGCCGATCTACGCGCTGATCCTGCAGCCTCGTCTCGTCTCTCGAAAGGCGCGACCGCGCATCCGGCGCAGCGTGATCGCAACGAACATCGCGCTCCTCACCCTCGTGGGCGGGCTGTGCCTGCTCGTGGGCTGGCGCGAGTGCCTGCTGGTGCAGATGCCGATGACCGCGCTCGCCGCGTCGTCTGGTGTCTGGTTGTTCTACGTGCAGCATCAGTTCGAGGACACCTACTGGCAGAATGCCGAGGACTGGAGCTACGCGGACGCAGCGCTGCGCGGGAGCAGCCATCTGAAGCTGCCGAAGGTGCTGCAGTTCTTTACAGCGAACATCGGCCTGCACCACGTGCATCACCTCAGCGCTCGCATCCCGAACTACAACCTGCAGCGCGTGCACGACGCCAACCCGGTCTTTCACGACGTGCCAACGCTGTCGTTGTGGGACGGCCTGCGTGCGGTGCGGTTCAAGCTCTGGGACGAGGATCGTGGGCGGCTGGTGACCTTCGTGGACGCCAGAGCGCGCTGAGCGCGCCGGCGTCGAGGCGATGGCCGACCGCAACGACCTCGAGTTCACGTACTCGCTGATCGACCGCATCTTCCGGGTCAGCATCGGTGAGCTTGCCGACTTCAGCGGCGCCAAGTACGACGGTGACTTTGCGCTCACCCTCGAGGAGGCCCAACGGCGCAAGCACGAATACGTGGCCGAGTCGATCGGGATCGGTCCCGGACGGCGGGTGCTCGACCTGGGCTGCGGATGGGGGCCGCTGTTGGCCTTTGCCCGCATCCGCGGCGCAACAGGCGTCGGCGTGACGCTGTCCTCCGCGCAGGCGGAGGCGTGTCGGCGGCACGGCCTCGACGCCCACCTGCAGGACGCTCGAGATGTCACCATCGACACGTTCGGCGAGTTCGACGCAGTGGCGAGCCTCGGCGCCTTCGAGCACTTCTGCTCTCCTGACGAGCACCGCGCCGGGCGCCAGGAGGAGATCTATCGCCAGCTCTTCGTCCGGATCGCGGGCCTGCTTGGAGAGGGCGGCCGGCTCTACCTCCAGACGATGGTGTTCGGGCGCAACATGATCCAGCCGGAGCAGATCGACATCCACGCGCCGCGCGGATCCGACGCCTGGTACCTCGCACTGATGGGGCGTCAGTTCCCGGGCTCGTTCCTGCCTTTTGGCCAGGAGCAGATCGTCCGCACCGCGAGCCCGCACTTCCGCCTCATCTCGAGCACGAGCGGTCGGCTCGACTACATCGAGACCATCCGCCAGTGGCGCAAGCGGTTCGCGGCGAGGAGCCTCAAGAAGAGCCTCTTGAAGCTCCAGCTCGTCCCGCGCTGGCTGACCAGCGCCGATTTCCGGGTCGCTGTCACCTCCGGCGTCAGCGCCAACACCATCTGCTTCGAGCGGGAGCTGCTCGACCACTACCGGATGGTGTTCGAGAAGGTGCAGTGAACGATGAAGGTCGAGCTGCGCGAGATCACGTCCGAGACCGTTCGCCAGATCTGCGAGCTCGGACGTGGCGGTCGACCAGCGCTCGTTCGTCGCGCCGAACGCGGTCTCGATCGCCGAGGCCCACTTCACGCCGGGGGCACATCGCTCGGCTTCAGGCTCACCGGCGAGGAGGGCCACGGAGAACTCGTGATGTCTGTGGGCGTGATCAGCGCCTGCGCACCGTGATCGCCCAACTGACGGTGGTCGTCGAGGTCGTGCCGCCGATCACGGTCCGCGCCCGATTGTGCCCGAGCACGATCTCCTTGCCGTGCCGGTGCAGCGCAACCAACTCGGCGCGAGGAAGG
>VAYD01000429.1:1815-2453 GCA_005883905.1 Actinomycetota bacterium | reverse complement strand
GGGAACCCGGTGCCCGGCAGGTAGCACAAGCTGTAGGTGTGCGTGGTGAACGGCGCGGTCACCGCGAGCGTGGCGTGCCTCTGATCGGTGAAGAGGAGCTTGAGCGCGTACGGTTGGATCACGCGCGGCCCGCAGTCGTTGAGCGGCGCAAGTTCGCCGTCGCCGCCCGCGATCGGGCAATTCGCGGTGTCGGGCGGCGCCGTCATCTTCAGGCCTCCGCTGCGCGTGACCGCGAGCCGCGTCCGGATGACGCCGCCGACCTCGTCGAGCGGGTCGCCAGAGATCGTGAGCGTGTCAGGCCTGCGGGAGGCGATCGTGACGCGTTCGCTTCCGCCACCATCGCTGCCGGCGGCGCACTCCTCGACCGGCGTGTGCTGGGTCCAGACAGTGTGCTGGTGGGCTTCGACGGACACGTCGAACGTCGCGGCGCCGGCAGGAGCCGCCACGGCGAGCGCGGCGGCCAGCGCGGCCGCGAGAGTGATTGCTGGGGTGGGCATGCCAGCACCCTGGCGAGGCACCGCGACCGCACCGCGAACGGGGCGCGAACGGCAGGGTAGGGTTGCGCCGTGTTGCACCTTCGGGTGCTCGGCGAGTTCTCCGTCACGGTCGACGGGCGCCCCGAGCCCGTCCCAGCCAGC
>VAYD01000429.1:0-1779 GCA_005883905.1 Actinomycetota bacterium | reverse complement strand
CGACGTCCTCGACAGCAGCGCCCGCACAAGCTTGCGCAGCGCGCTCGTCAAGGTCACCCGCTGCGTGGGGCCCGGGTACGTGATCGCGACCCGTGAAACCGTCGGGCTCGATGCGCAGTGCGTGGAGGTCGATCTCGGCCGCTTCTGGACCGCCGTCGACTCGGAGCGGCTCGCGGAGGCGTGGGACGTCGGCCGGGGACCGCTCCTGCCCGGCTTCGACGAGGATTGGGTGCACGGCGCGCGGGCCGAGTTGAGGAACCGCGTCGCTGGAGTGCTGGACGGGCTCGCGGGCGCAGCCGAGGAGAGCGGCGACCTCGCGGCTGCCGTCGGGTGGACGCGTACGGTGATCGAACGCGACCCCCTGTCCGAGCAGCGCGTCCGCGCGCTGATGCTGCGGCTCGTGCGCGCCGGCGACCGCGGCGCCGCGCTGAGTTCCTACGAGCAGTTGCGCGCGCGACTGGCCAACGAGCTCTCGTCGGCGCCGTCGCCGAAGACCCGGTTGCTTGCCGAGCGGATCCGCGCTGCGGGTGATGGCCCACCGGCGCCCGCGGCCGTCCCGGCGGCGTCGGCGCCGCGGCTGCCGCCGATCGTCGCGGCGCGCGCCCGCCTGCCCTTCGTCGGCCGCGACGACGAGCTGGCGTGGTTGTCAGAGGCGCACGGCCGGGCGCTCGCCGAGGGCACGCTCGTAGCGGCGGTGGCCGGGCATCCGGGCGTGGGGAAGACCGCGCTGGCCGCGCGTTTCGCCGTCGACCGCCATGCCGCGGGCGCCGCGGTGCTGTTCGGGCGCTGCCGGCCCGATGGGCCGACCGCCTACGAGGTGCTCGCCGATGCGCTGGCGCAGCTCGTTGCGGGTGCGCAGCCGGATCAGCGCAAGCGTTGGGCGGCAGAGGCGGGCGGCGAGCTCGTTCGCCTCGTTCCCGTTCTGGCGGCGAGCGCCCCGCCTCCGGTTGGCGAGCCCGAGGGCGCCGCGCGGCGAACGCTCGCCGCCGTCACCCAGGTGCTCGCGGAGCTCGCCTCGCAGCGCCCTGTGGTGCTCGTGCTCGATGACGTGCAGTGGGTCGACACTCCGACCGTTGCGCTGCTCGCGCGGCTTGCGCGCGCGAGCCTTCCGGGACCACTGTTGATCCTCCTCACGTTCCGCCGGGCGGGACTCGGCGAGCACGACGGCCTGCGCGACCTCCTGCACGACCTGCGCCGTGACGGTCTCCTGGTGCAGCGCACGCTCGAGGGGCTCCCTGCGGCCGACGCCGCAGGCCTGGTCGCGAGCGCGGCCGGGCATGAGCCGTCGCCCGAGTTCGCCCTCGCACTGCAGCGCCACACGGACGGCAACCCTTTCTTCATCGAGGAGGTGCTGCGCGGCTGGGACGACGCGCCTGTGCGGGGCCGCGACGCCGCAGCGATCGAAGCGGCGATCGCGGGCCAGCGGCTGCCCGAGGGCGTGCAGCGCATCATCGGCCGCAGCATCGACCAGCTACCCGATCGTTCGCAGGACGTGCTGCTGGAGGCGGCGATCCTGGGTTCGGCGTTCGACCTCGAGGTACTCGGCGCGCTGGCCGAGCTCGCCCCAGAGGCGCTGCTCGACACGCTCGCGGTGCCGCTGCGGATCCGGCTCGTCGAGGAGGACGCCGACGACCCCGGCCGGCTCGCCTTCCACCACGCCCTCGTGCGCGAGGTGCTGCTGGCGCGCGCGCCGGCTGCCCGCCGCGCGGCGGTGCACGCGCGCGCCGCCCGAGCGCTCGAGGCGCTGCGCGGCGCCGGCAACGCGGCGCAGATCGCGCG
>VAYD01000428.1 GCA_005883905.1 Actinomycetota bacterium | reverse complement strand
CTTGCGGTGGACGTTGCGGATGTACTCGTCCGCGTAGGGCGCGCCTCCGACGATGACGAGCTTCATCGCGCGCGAGCGCTCGGCGGGGATGTTCGCGAACGCGTCGACGAGGACGTGCGGGTTGTTCTCGGGCTCCAGGCGCCCGACGAACAGCAGGTAGTTGCGCGGCTCCAGCCCGAGGCGCTCGAGCGTCTCGAGCCCGTCGTGGCCTGGGTCCTCGACGCCATAGGGCACGACGCCGATCCGCTCGCCGTAGCGCTGCTCGAAGATCTCCGCGACCGCGTGCGAGTCCGTCAGCGCGGTGTCGGCCCAGCGCGGCGCGTTGCGCTCGGCGAAGCGCAGGTAGACCTTGGCCAGCCGCGGCCACTTCGAGCGCTGCGAGTCGAGGCCATCGACGTTGATGACGGTCGGGATCCCGTGGCCGCGCGTGATCAGGCACAGCGGGCTGTTGCCGGCGATGAAGAACAGCGCCACATCGGGCTTGACCCTGCGCGCGCAGTGCAGCGCGCTGAGGAACGTGTGCGTGAACGTGTCGAGGTACTTGTTGCGCAGCGTCGGCAGATGGACGAGCCGTGCGCCCTTCCATTCCTTCAGGCGCCGGTCGACGACGTGTGGGCGGCAGTACACGACGACCTCGTGACCGCGATCCGTCAGCCTGCTCGCCAGCTGCTCTGCGGCGGTCTCGAAGCCACTGTAGCTGGCGGGGATCCCTCGTGTCCCCAGGATTGCAACCCTCATCCGTGGCCTCCTAGGGCCGCCAGCGTATAGGCCTCGATGTGGCTGCGAGCCGATCGCGCCCAGCTGAACTCGGCGGCCCGGCGGCGGCCGCGCTCGCCGAGGTCGGCGCGCAGCTGCGCGTCTGACGCCACCTCCGTCATCAGCGCCGCCAGCTCGGCGGGGTCGCGCGGGTCGCAGTAGAGGACGGCCTCGCCGCAGACCTCGGTCAGGCCTGGGCTGCGCGCAGCGATCACGGGCGTGCCGGTCGTCATCGCCTCGAGCGGCGTCAAGCCGAAGCCCTCGTGCAGGCTCGGGTGCACGAGCGCGGCGGCCCGGCTGTAGAGCTGCGCAAGGCGCTCGGCGTCCGGCAGCTCGTCGATGCCGGCCAGGACGAGCGGCAGCGCGCTCGCGCCGGCGCGCTGCGCGTAGCGGCGGTGGGCCTCGCGCAGCGTTGCGAGGTTCTTGCGCGGCTCGTCGTCGCCGACGTAGAGGAAGTGCTTCGGCTCGCCGTCGCGCGGGCGCCGTACGGCGTCGGGCTCCTGCCCGGGGCCGTGGCGCGCGATGACGATGCGGCTGCCGTCCACGCCCCAGCGCGCCATCGCGTCGCGCGCGGTCGTCTCGCTGACGGCGATCACCGCGGCCGCGCTGCGCGCGGCGCGGCGGTGGGCGATGCTCGCGTAGGTCCGGTAGCGACGGTCGAAGCACTCGGGCAGACGCTCGAACGCGAGGTCGTGGACCGTGACGACCTGCGGGCAGCGCGCGGCGCTGCTGTGCGCGGGCAGCGGGTGATGCAGGACGTCGGCGTCGCACGCGCGGGCACGGCGCGGCAGCTCGACCGCCGTCCAGTAGGCGTCGGTCGCCCAGTTCAGCCCGCTGCGCGGGCCGCCGCCGGCGGGCGCACGGCGCGCCGTGTTCGCGGCCTCGACGACCTCGACCCCCGCTTCGTTCAGCGCGCGGATCACGCGCTCGACGTACACGCCTGTGCCGCTGTGGCCGCGCACGGCGAACGTCGTGTCGACGAGGACGCGAATGGCGCGCACTCTAGGGGTGCCGACGGCGACGGGGCACCGACGGCGTAGCCGTTGGTCCGATCGTCGCCCGAGGCGGGCCCCCGTGCGTTCTACCGTAGCCTCTGGCGCGATGAAGCTCCTTGCGGTCTGCCAGGCCGATGAGCCGGGCGGCGCGGAGCTCGGTCTCCTGCGTCTCGCGCGGCGACTGTCCGCGCGCGGATGGGAGATCACGCTGACCACGCCGTCGGGCGGGTCGCTCGCTCGCGCCGGGTTCGCGTGGATGCCGCTCGACGTCGGCGGGCTCGGCGCGGGCGAGGGCTGCGGGCGCGCCGGCTGGCCGGCTCCCACGACGTCGTCTACCTGAGCGGAACGGTGTGCGGGCGCCTGCTGCCGGCGCTGCGCGGCACCCGCACGGTGCTGCACGTCCACGACATCGTCGATCGCGTGCCGCGCTTCTGGTCGCTCGCCGACGCCGTGCGCGCCGACTCCGGCGCCGTCGCGGACCGGCTGCCGGGCCTGGACGCGCACGTCGTCTACTGCCCGGTCGAGCTCGACCCGCCCGACGTCGCCCCGCCCTGGCACGACGGCGACGGGCCGGTCGTCGGGTTCGTCGGGCGCATCGAGCCGCGCAAGGGCGTGCTCGATCTCGTCGAGGCCGCGCCCGCGATCCGCGCCGGCGGTGCGCGCGTCGTGATCGTCGGCGACGACCCCTACGAACCCGACTCGCGCTACCTCGCGCAGGTGCGCGCGTCCACGGACGTCGAGCACTCCGGCTGGATCGACGACGCGGCGGGGTTGATGCGGCGGCTGGACG
>VAYD01000427.1 GCA_005883905.1 Actinomycetota bacterium | reverse complement strand
GCTGGCGACGCTGCCCGTGACGATCGTCATGTTCGTCGCGTCCGGGCGGTTCGGGGGCCTCGCCGACCGCCATGGGCCGCACCTCTTCCTTTCGGCCGGGCCGATCATCGCGGCGGGCGGCTACGCCCTGCTGCTGCGGCTCGACGCCGGCGCCGACTACCTGACCCAGCTGCTGCCGGCGCTGATGATCTTCGCCATCGGCCTGTCGATGACCGTGGCGCCGCTGACCGCGACGGTGCTCGCCGACGCGGACGAGTCCAACGCGGGCATCGCCTCGGCGGTCAACAACGCGATCGCGCGGGTCGCCGGCTTGATCGCGATCGCCGCGGTCGGCGCGATCGTCTCCGCCGCGATCAGCGGCCACATCACGATCCCGGGCGCCGGGTCGACCGAGGTCCGCTCCGCGCTCGCCCATGCCCGCAACGCGCCCTTTGCCCCGCCGATGACCGCGGGCCTGTCGCCGCGGGAGGCGGCGTCGGTGCGCGCCGAGGTCAGCGACGCCTCGCTCTACGGCTTCCACTACGCGGTCGCCATCGGCTCGCTGCTCGTCCTCCTGGCAGGCCTGCTCGGCGCGATCGGCCTGCGCAACCCGACCTGCAAGTCGCGCCGCGCCGAGGGCTGCCCCGGCGGCCAGATCGCGGGCGTGCCGCAGATCGTCGCCGAGCACGTGCCCGAGCGCGTGGCGGCGTAGGCCCTACCCTCCGGCGTCGCAATGGCCGCGCGCGAGGACATCAGGAACGTCGCGATCGTCGCCCATGTCGACCATGGGAAGACGACGCTGGTGGACGCCATGCTCTGGCAGAGCGGCGCGTTCCGGGCCAACCAGGCCGTGGACGAGCGCGTGCTCGACAGCCACGACCTCGAGCGCGAGAAGGGCATCACGATCCTCGCCAAGAACACGTCGGTCCATCACGGCGGCGTGAAGCTGAACATCGTCGACACGCCCGGCCACGCAGACTTCGGCGGCGAGGTCGAGCGCGGGCTGACGATGGTCGACGGCGTGCTGCTGCTCGTCGACGCGTCGGAGGGGCCGCTGCCGCAGACGCGCTTCGTGCTGCGCAAGGCGCTCGAGGCGCGGCTGCCGATCATCCTCGTCGTCAACAAGGTCGATCGACCCGATGCGCGGATCGCCGAGGTCGTCGACGACACCTACGAGCTGTTCCTCGACCTCGACGCCGACGAGTCGCAGATCGACTTCCCGATCGTCTACACGAACGCGAAGACCGGCCACGCGGGCCTCGCGCCAGAGGCGCTCGACGACTCTCTCACGCCGCTGATGGACCTGCTGGTCAAGACGATCCCGGCGCCGGAGCACGACCCCGAGCACCCGCTGCAGGCGCTCGTGACGAACCTCGATGCCTCGCCCTACGTGGGCCGGCTCGCGCTCTGCCGCGTGCGCCACGGCACGATCCGCCGCGGCCAGGAGATCGCGTGGTGCCGCGCCGATGGCGCGATCGAGAAGGCGAAGGTCGGGGAGCTCTACGTCACCGAGGCGCTCGACCGGGTCGACGCCGACGAGGCCGGGCCGGGCGAGATCATCGCCGTGGCCGGCATCCCGGAGGTCACGATCGGCGAGACGCTCGCGGACCCCGACGATCCGCGCCCGCTGCCGGTGATCACCGTCGACGAGCCTTCCCTCAGCGTCACGATCGGCATC
>VAYD01000433.1:1708-5189 GCA_005883905.1 Actinomycetota bacterium | reverse complement strand
TCCAGGCGCGCGTCGAGGTGCTCGAGACCGAGCTCGTGGCCGACCGCGAAGCCGGCGAGGGCGTGGCGAGCGAGCTGCGCGCGTGCGCGGCCGAGGAGGCGCAGATCCAGCAGCGCCTACGCGAGCACGGCGAGACCGTGACGGTCGCCGAGGTCCGCGCTCAGCAGATCCGCGACCACGAGCACGAGGTCGCCCACGAGCTGACCGGCCTCGCAGAGCGGCTCGGTCTCTCCGCCGAGCCGGCGGACGAGCCGCTCGCCGACGAACAGGCCGAGGCGCTCCGTACGCGGATCGAGCGGCTCCAGCGCCGCCGCGAGCAGCTCGGTCCGGTCAACCCGCTCGCGAAGGCCGAGTGCGAGCTGCGCGCGCTCATCCGCGACACCGACCGCCAGATCCGCGAGACGTTCGAGGAGACGTTCACGGCCGCCGCGCAGAACTTCGAGCGCCTGGCCGAGCAGCTCTTCCCGGGCGGACGAGGCCGGCTGCGGCTCGTGCGCGAGGACGTCGGGCCCAAGCCGGTGCTCGGCGGGGCCGGTGCGGCGAGCGAGGAGGAGGCGGCTCGCGCGGCTGAGCAGGAGGAGCCCGAGGCCGAGGAGGCCGTCCTGGACCCCGACGAGGCGCTCGGCGTCGAGATCGAGATCACCCCGGCGGGCAAGTCGATGAAGCGCCTGACACTCCTCAGCGGCGGCGAGAAGTCGATGACCGCGATCGCGTTCCTGTTCGCCGTGTTCCTTGCCCGGCCGTGCCCGTTCTACATCCTCGACGAGGTCGAGGCGGCGCTGGACGACCTCAACATCGGCCGGTTCCTGGAGCTGCTGCGCGCCAACGCCGACCGCGCCCAGTTCATCGTGGTCACGCACCAGAAGCGCACGATGGAGGCCGCCGACACGCTCTACGGGGTGTCGAAGCTGCCGCGCGAGGCGGTGGCGTCGACCGAGTCCGAGCGCGCCGCCTAATAGTCGTCCAGTCGTACGAGTGACGCACCCGAAAGGTGGGAATATGGGGCTCTGTCATGGACGGCAGGGGACTCCAGGGCGCGCGATCCGCGCGAGTCGTCATCCGGCCCGACGACCTTCAGGGAGCGGCCCGGCTCCTGACGCGCGTGTCGGACCCCCGCGCCGCCGTGTGCCTGGCGGCGTCGTGGATGCTGCGGGCGGACGTCGCCGAGCTCTGGGAGCCGCGCAACGACGGGCTCGCCCTCGCGGCGTCGACCGAGGAGGACCGCTTCGAGCGCTCGCCGCCGGACATCGCCGCCCAGGTCATGCGGACCGGCGAATCCGCGCAGGTTGCGGGCCCTGGCGGGCAGGTGCTGGCGGAGCCCGTCCCGCGGGGCCGCAGGGCCGTCGCGGCGCTGCTGGTTCGCTGGCGCCGGCCGGTCGAGGAGATCGACGAGACGAGCCGGGCGTGCCTGTCGCTGCTGGCCGCGCAGGCCGCGCTCGCCATCGAGCGCGCCGACCTGGCCGACGAGCTCGCGCGCCAGGCCGAAACCGACCCGCTCACCGGCGTCGCCAACCGCCGCGGGCTCGCCCGCGCGCTGGAGCGCGACCTTGCAGCGTCGCGGCGCACCAACCGCAATCTCGCGGTCGCCGTCCTCGACCTCGACCACTTCAAGGCTTTCAACGACACCCATGGCCACCCGACCGGCGACCTGCTGCTGCGCAACGCGGTCCGCGCATGGCGCGAGCACCTGCGCGCCGGCGACATGCTCGCCCGCTACGGCGGCGAGGAGTTCGTCGTCGTGCTGCCTGACGCGGGCGATGCCGTCGCCGCCGTTCGCGCGATCGAGCGCGTGCGAGTCGCGACCCCCGGCGTGAGCGCGTCGGCCGGCGTCGCGCTCTGGGATCGCCGCGAGCCCGCGGCTCACCTGATCCGGCGCGCCGACGGCGCGCTCTACGAGGCCAAGCGCGGCGGCCGCGACCGGACGGTCCTGGCCGCGCCGCTCACAGCCGTTTCTCTCCCCAGTAGCTAGCGAACGGGTTCGCGTTGAAGTTCCCGACGTCCGCGTAGCCGGCGTCGCGGTACATCCGCTCGGCGTGCGGCTGGTGGGGGCCCGTGTCGAGGCGGGCGATCGCGTACCCGAGCGCGCGCGCCTCGTCCTCGAGCGCGACCAGCAGCGCCTTCGCGACGCCGCGGCCGCGCGCCTCGGGCACGACGTACATGCGCTTGATCTCGCACGCGCCGTCCAGCAGCCGCTTGATGCCGCCGCAGCAGATCGCGGCGCCGTTCTCGTAACCGACGAGGAACGAGCCGCCGGGCGGCGCGAAGTCCTCCGGCCCCGCGCTCGGGGCCTCTGGCACGTCGATGCGCCCGTACAGCGGCATCAGCTCGACGATCATCGCCTCGAGCAGGTCGCTGGCCGGCGGAACGGCGGCGTCGGTCCTTTCGAAGGTCACGTCGCTATCGTCGCACGCCGATTTCCATGCCCCACGACTGGACCGAGCTGTTCATCCTCGACGGCGGCGCGCCGCCGGAGGCGGTGGCCGAGGAGGCCGAGCCCGAGCACCGGCGCGGGTTCTTCCGCCGCCTGCGCGAGAACCTCGGCAAGACACGCGCGGCGCTCGGCGCGGAGATCCAGGCGACCCTGTTCGAGACGCTCGACGACGAGACCTGGGAGCGCCTCGAGGAGGCGCTGATCATGGCCGACGTCGGAGCGCGCACGACCGCGGAGGTGGTCGGCAAGCTCGAGCAGGAGGCGACCAGTGGGGACATCGAAGGCGGCCCGGCGCTGACCGCACGCCTGACCGAGCTGCTCGCGGGCATCGTGCGGCCGCAGGACGACGCGCGCATCGACCTGCGCCACGACCCCGCCGTGCTGATGGTCTGCGGCGTCAACGGGACCGGCAAGACCACGACGATCGGCAAGCTCGCCTGGCATCTGCGCGAGAGCCTCGGGCAGACCGTGCTGCTCGGCGCGGCGGACACGTTCCGCGCCGCGGCGGTCGAGCAGCTCGAGGAGTGGGCGCGGCGCGCCGGCTGCGAGTTCGTCAAGGGCGCGCCGAACTCCGACCCCGGCTCGGTGGCCTTCGACGCGGTCAAGCGCGGCCGCGAGATGGGCGTGGACGTCGTGATCGTCGACACCGCGGGCCGCCTCCATACGCAGGACGAGCTGATGGCCGAGCTGACGAAGATCCGGCGCGTGATCGAGCGCCAGATGCCCGACGCGCCGCACGAGACGCTGCTCACCGTCGACGCGACGACCGGCCAGAACGGCCTGCGCCAGGCGCAGCTGTTCTCCGAGGCCGTGCCGGTCGACGGAATCGTGCTCACGAAGCTCGACGGCACCGCCAAGGGCGGGATCGCGCTCGCGATCGCGGGGGAGCTCGGCATTCCGGTCAAGCTGATCGGAATCGGGGAATCGCTGGAGGACCTGCGCCCCTTCGACCCCGACGATTTCGCAAGAGCCCTCCTGGACGTCAGCTAGGCTGATTTCAGATGGATATGTGGGTCTGGTGGACGATTGCGGGCGTCGCGTTCGCGGTCG
>VAYD01000433.1:0-1644 GCA_005883905.1 Actinomycetota bacterium | reverse complement strand
CTGGTGGACGATTGCGGGCGTCGCGTTCGCGGTCGGTGAGATGGCGATCATGGGCTTCTTCCTGGCGCCATTCGCCGGCGGCGCCTTCGTTGCCGCGCTGTTCAGCCTCGCCGGGGCGGGCGCGATCCCGTCGATCTTGGCGTTCGTTGTCATCACTGCGCTCCTCTTCCTCGTCGTCCGCCCGATCGCGCGCCGCCACATCCACCAGCCGTCCGAGACGCGCACGGGAACCGCCGCGCTGATCGGGCGCTCCGGCATGGTCCTCGAGCGGATCGCCAACGACGAGGGCGTCGGCGTCGTCAAGATCGACGGCGAGGTGTGGACGGCGCGCGCCTACGACGACGACGAGATCATCGAGGCCGGCAAGCGTGTGCAGGTCATCCAGATCAAGGGCGCCACGGCGCTCGTGAGCGAATAGAGGAAGGGACAGCTGTGGCTGCAGCCATCGTCGCAATCGTGCTCGTGCTGTTCGCGCTGTACGTCGCGTCGCGAACGGTGCGGATCATCCCGCAGGCAAGGGCCGGCGTCGTGGAGCGCCTGGGGCGCTACAGCCGGACGCTGAACCCGGGCCTCACCATCGTGGTGCCGTTCATCGACAAAGTCCGTCCGCTGCTGGACCTGCGCGAGCAGGTCGTCACCTTCCCGCCGCAGCCCGTCATCACCTCGGACAACGTCTCGGTCGGGGTCGACACCGTCCTGTACTTCACGGTCACCGAGCCGAAGGACGCCACGTACGAGATCGCCAATCCGTTGCAGGCGATCGAGCAGCTGACGGTCACGACGCTGCGCAACATCATCGGGTCGCTGACGCTCGAAGAGACGCTGACGTCGCGCGACCAGGTGAACGACAAGCTGCGCGTCGTGCTCGACGAGCGCACGGGGAAGTGGGGGATCCGGATCAACGGCGTCGAGCTCAAGTCGATTGACCCGCCGGGCTCGATCCAGGAGGCGATGGAGAAGCAGATGCGCGCCGAGCGCGACCGCCGTGCGGCGATCCTGAACGCGGAGGGCGTCAAGCAGTCGGCGATCCTCACGGCCGAGGGCGAGAAGCAGTCCGCCGTGCTCAAGGCCGAGGGCGCGAAAACCGCGGCGGTCCTGCGCGCCGAGGGCGAGGCGAAGGCGATCGACACGGTCTTCCGCGCGATCCACGAGGGCGACGCCGACCAGAAGCTAGCTCGCCCAGGGCGACGCGAACAAGATCTTCGTGATCCCGAGCGAGTTCTCCCAGGCCTTGAGCAACGTCGCGGGCAAGATCTCTGGCCCGCCGACCCCGCCGCCCGCGTGATCTCCGACGAGCTGGAGAACTACGCGGACGCCGTCACGTCGCCCTGGGGCGAGCAGCTCCAGGCGCTCGAGGCCAAGGCGCGCAACGAGCTGCCGTACCCCCAGATGATCAGCGGTCCGGTCGTCGGCCGCCTCCTCGAAGCGCTCGTGTTCCTGATCCAGCCGAGGCTCGTGCTCGAGCTCGGCACCTACGCCGGCACGAGCGCGCTGATGATGGCCGGAGCGCTGCCGGATGGCGGGCGGATCGTCACGTGCGAGCTCAGCGACGAGCACGCCGACTGGGCGCAGGGGGGCATCGACGCCTCGCCCTACGCCGACCGGATCGAGATCCGGCGCGGCCCGGCACTCGACACGATCGCG
>VAYD01000432.1 GCA_005883905.1 Actinomycetota bacterium | reverse complement strand
CCTCGTCCTCCCGGACCGCGATCCAGGCGCGGCCCAGGCGCGAGTCGCGCAGGCGCCGGTTGATGAACACCGTGAACAGCACCATGCCGAGCGCCACGTAGTACGCGGGTTTCAGCTCCAGCGGATACTTGAACGTGTCGGTCGTCCACGGGAAGTTGATCTTGTCGATCGGCGTGATCCCCTGGCGGCCGTTGGAGAAGTCGACGCTGCCGATGCCGAAGAAGCCGCTCGTCGAGTTCTCGAAGACGCGCGGCACGATCTCGCCGAAGGCGAGCGTCACGATCGCCAGGTAGTCGCCGCGCAGGCGCAGGGTCGGAGCGCCGAGGATCATGCCCCACACCGCCGTGAAGAACGCGGCGATGAAGATGACGAAGAAGAAGTTGATGTGTATCCCGGGGATCGGCTGGTGGCTGATCGCGCTCTGGGACTGGACGAGGATGTGGATGCCCTTGCCGCCGTTGATGTCCGGGAACTGCTGCGACCCGAACCAGCCGATGACGAACGCGCCGATCGCGTAGAAGGCCACGTAGCCGAGGTCGAGCAGCCCGGCGAAGCCGACCACGATGTTCAGGCCCAGGGCCATGATGATGTAGCCGAGCGTCTGGATCGACGCGTCGAGCAGGTCGTCGTGGCCGCCGATGATCGGCAGGTCGACCGAGTCCGTGATGTACGGGTAGAGGACCGCCAGTCCGATCCAGAAGACGCCCCAGCCCCACGGCGGGACCGACCTGCGGAACGAGGTCCAGTTCGAGCGCACCGTTGCGAGGCCGGCGCTCATCCCTCTCGCGTCTCCTCGCCGAAGAGGCCCTGCGGCCGGAAGACCATGACCAGGATGAGGATCGCGAACACGATCGCGGCGGTCCACACGGGCTGCGCGTAGTCGTCGGAGATCGCCTGGATCACGCCGATGATCAGGCCGCCGACGACCGCGCCCTTGAGGTTGCCGATGCCGCCCATGACCGCCGCGGTGAACGCGATCAGGCCGGCCGTGAAGCCCTGGTTGAACTGGATCGTGCCGTTGTAGAGCGCGTAGATCAGGCCGGCGGCACCCGCCAGGACGCCGCCGAGCAGGAACGTCAGCGAGATCGTGCGGTCGACGTTGATGCCCATCACGCGCGCGGCGTCCATGTCCTGCGCGGTCGCGCGCATCGCCTTGCCGTACTTCGTTTTCCCGACGAACCACAGCAGGCCGATGAGCAGCGGCACGGTCACGACGACCGCGAAGACGTCGGAGTGCTCGATGCCGGTGTTGAAGACCGTGAAGTAGTCGACCTGCGAGCGGATCAGGTCGGGCGAGCTGTCGGGCGTCGGGCGCCAGAGCAGGCCGACGTTCTGCAGGATGAAGCTCATGCCG
>VAYD01000431.1:3991-4478 GCA_005883905.1 Actinomycetota bacterium | reverse complement strand
GCGGGCGGCGAGCGCGCGCCGGCTTCTCCTCGACGGGTTCGACGGGCTCAGCGTCATCCTCGCCGGCGCCGTGCACCTCGAGGATGCGGTCGACGAGGTCGGCCTTGCGCAGGCGGCGGTAGCCGTCGAGCTCGAGCTCTGACGCGAGCTCGTGGAGGTCGGCGAGCGGCGAGGCCTCGAGCGAGGAACGGGTCAGGACGGGCATGGAAGCTCCTTCGGGACGTCGGTTGGCAACCCGGCTCGCGTTGCTGGCAGCGGCCGGCGACTGGGTCTTGAAGGTAGCTGGTTCTACGCGTGGGTGGTCTGCGCCTGCACGAGCCCGTGCAGCCACTGCGCGAATTCCGGACGCGACTTCCAGTCGGACTCGAACTTGTCGATGCCGGCCGTCGTGAGCGGATGCTCGAGCAGCTGCTTGAGGACCTTGCCCGGGACCGTGGCGACCTCGCAGCCCAGGCGCGCGGCGGTGACGACGTGCTCGGGATGGCGG
>VAYD01000431.1:0-3979 GCA_005883905.1 Actinomycetota bacterium | reverse complement strand
GGCCGCAGCGTCTCCACGATCTCGCGCACGACCACTGCGGAGTCGATCGAGATGTCGTCCAGGCGGCCCATGAAGCACGAGACGTAGCTTGCGCCCGCCTCTGCGGTGAGCAGCGCCTGCGTCGCAGAGAACACCAGCGTCATGTTCACCTTGTGGCCCTCGGACACCAGGACGCGAGTGGCCTCGAGCCCGGCCGCCGAGAACGGCACCTTGACGATCACGTTGTCGTGCAGCGTGCGCAGCGCGCGGCCCTCCGCGACCATCGAGGCCACGTCGCGCGAGACGACCTCGGCGGACACGTCGCCGTCGACCAGCTCGCAGATCCGCTTGATCGCGTCGCCGGGATCGCTCTCCTCCTTCGCCAGCAGCGAGGGGTTCGTGGTCGCCCCGGACAGGATGCCCCACGCGGCGATCTCCTCGACCTCCGCGACCGAGCCCGTATCGATGAAAAGTCTCATGGACTGAGGCTACCCCTCGCCTAGCGAATCCACTTGAGCTGCTCGTCGCCGGCGTCGAACGCCGGCATCGGGCGCTCACCGCGCAGGACGCCGCGCACCGCGAGGAAGTCGGCGGCGTCGCGAACGTCGTGGACGCGGACGATCGCGGCGCCGGCGTCGACGGCCTCCGCGAGCGCGGCGAGCGTGCCCGCCAGGCGCTCGTGCGGCGGGCGGCCGGTGACCGCGCCGACGAAGTACTTGCGCGAGATCGCGGCGAGGACCGGGCGCCCGAGCGCGTGCAGCGCCTTCAGGTCGGCCAGCACCTCCACCGACTCCGCCGGCGTCTTGGCGAAGTCCGGCCCGGGGTCCACGATCAGCTGCTCGTCGGGGACCCCGTGGGCGCGGGCCACGTCGAGGCGCTCGGCGAGGAAGCGGGCGACGTCGCCGCGCACGTCGCCGCCGTAGTCGGGGAAGCCGAGCTGCTTGGGCCCGGCGCGGGTGTGCATCACGACCAGCGCCGCACCGGATGCGGCGCACAGGTCGGCGAGCCGCGGGTCGGCGAGGCCGCTCGTGTCGTTGATGACGTGGGCGCCGGCGTCGAGGGCGGCCCCGGCCACGCTCGCCTTCCACGTGTCGACCGAGACCGTGACGCCCTCGCTCGCGAGCGCGCGGACCAGCGGCACGACGCGCTCGGCCTCGACGTCGTCGGCGCTCACGTCGCTGTACGTGACGCCGCTCTCTCCGCCGACGTCGATGATCGCGGCGCCATCGGCGACGAGTGCCAGCGCGTGGGCGACCTGCTCGTCGAGGGTGCTCAGCCGGACCGCGTCGGAGAACGAGTCCGGGTTGGCGTTGACGATCCCCATCAGCAGCGGCTCGCCGGCGACGAGCTCGATGGTGCGATCGCGCAGGCGCAGCGTCACTTGACGCGGATCGTACGCGCCGAGAGGCGCCTCGCCCCCGCGTAGTCCGTGGCGCGGACGACCAGCTTGAACGAGCCCGCGCTGCGGTAGCGGTGCGTCACGACGGCACCCGAGCGACTCGTGCCGTCGCCGAACGACGTGACGAGCGACTTCAGGCCCGACCCCTTGTCGTGCGCGCGCGACACGACCGTGACCGTGCGGCCCGAGCGGCGGATCGTCACCTTCAGCGATGGCGGCGTGTCGTCGACCCGAAGCGCGATCGTCTTCGTCGTCGAGGCCTGGCCGCGCTGGTCGGTCGCCACGATCCGCAGGCGGTGCCTGCCGTTGCGCACGCGCGCGGGCGACTGCCAGTTCGTCGCCGTGGTGGTGCCCACGGCCTTGTTGTCGAGGAAGATGGTGTAGGTGATCGTCCCACGAAGGCCGCCACGACGCGACCGCTGTCGGCGACGCCGACGACGGGCTGCGACGAGGCGCCGGTCGGCGCCGGTCCCCTGCACGAAGACGGCCGCCGAGTCGCCGAGGCGGTCGGCGGCCGCGTCGAGCCCGGCAGTGGCATCGACCGGGCCGAAGGTGGGGTTCGAGATGACCGTGTCGGGCTCGGGGACCGGGAAGCCGCGGCGCGTCTGGTCGATGATCCAGTGGCGGGCATGGACGACCGGCGCGTCGGCCGCGGTCGGGGCCTGCAGCCAGCTCACGGTGGCGGCGCCGTTCTCGCCGATCGTCGGCGCGGGCGTAGGCGCCAGGACGTTGGCGGGCGTGTCCAGTCGCACGGGCGCGCCGAAGCTGTCCAGGTGCAGCATGTCCGCGACGACGCCGTTGTCGGGCGTGGCGACCGCGGTCGTGCCCTCGCCGCGCTCGCTCAGGTCGATGCGTGGCGCCGAGCCCGATTGCCCTGCGTCGATCACGACCGGCGGGTCGAACGTGGACCCGAGCAGCCGCCGCGCAAGGACGCGCGGGTGGTCGTCGAAGTTCTGGCGGAACACGAGCCACGCGAACGAGGAGTCGTCTTCGACGTCCACATCGGGGCTGTCCGCCGCGCCGCCCGTGTGACCCTCGACCTGGTCGGCGTTGAGGACCTGGGGCACCTGCGAGACCTTCGTCCCGAAGAGCTTGCGCGCGATCACGCGTGTGCCCTCGACGAACGTGCTCATCGCGACGCCGTCGGCGCTCACCGCCACGTCGGAGTGCCCGGAGGTGTCCGCAGGGGTGATGTCGAGCGGCTGCTCGGAGGGCAACCAGGCCGTCGCATCGCGCGCGAGGCGCGCCGCGAGGACGTCGCCCGCGGAGGTCCACGTCACGTACGACACGCCGTTGATCGACGTGTCGAGCGAGGGATCGCTCGCTGCGGCCGCGATTGCGACCGGCGCGCTCCAGGTCGTCGCGCCGGGGACCCGTGACGTGCCGTACAGCGTCCCGCCCGAGACGAAGGCCGCCACGACGCGACCGCTGTCGGCGACGCCGACGACGGGCTGCGACGAGGCTGTGTCGATGCCCGTGTCGATGCGCTCCGGCGGCTGCCAGGCGCCGCCCGCCATGCGCACGGCGAAGATGTGGTCGACCCCGTTGTCGCGCTTGACATAGACGGTCGCGCCCTGGCCGTCGCGCGCGAAGTCGATCTCGCCCGCCCTGACGACGTCGGCGCTCGGACCGTCGATCGCGTCGCCCGGGAAGAAGGCGGCGCTCGCCGGCGCGGCCGGCAGGGCGATCAGCAGGAAGGTGAGGAGGTGACGCGCGCGCATGGACCGAGGTTGCAACAGGAGCCCGCCTGGAAAGTTACGGCCCACCGGCGTCGATGCCTTCCGCCCGTGCCTCTTCGAGCCATGCTTCGGTCTCCACGTCGACACGGCGCTCGTCCCATCCCATGTCTGGAGCCATGGCCTGCGCGACCCGCCGCCCGGCCTCGCGGTCGCGCGTGAGCGCGCCGGCGGCCAGCACGCCAAGCCGCGTCCGGCGAAGCAGCGCGTCGCCCACGCTCCGGGCCTGCTCCGAGCGCGCCGCGTACACCGCCTCGGCCAGCAGGTCGGGCGGGCCGTCGGGCACGATCGGCTGCGCGAGCTCGCCGCGTTCGCTCGCGACGGCGAGCACGTCGTTGGCGGTGTGGCCGTAGCGGCCGGCGAGCATCGCGAAGGCGTCCTCGCGAACCCCCTCGACGCGCGGGAGGGCGTCCGGCTCGACCGCCTGACCGAGCGGGATCTCGTGCGTGCGGCAGGGTGCGTCGCGCGCCTCGCGCTCGACGATCGCGTCGACGGTCATCTTCGCCATCCGGCGCCACGTCGTCAGCTTGCCGCCGGTGATCGTGACCATCCCGCTCGAGGTCTCGTAGAGCTCGGCCTTGCGCGAGATGTCGACGGACTTCTTCGGGTCGCCCGTGGCGATGAGCGGTCGCACGCCCGCGTAGGCGCCCGTGAGGTCCGATGGCGCCAGCTCGGAGCCGAAGAAGGCATTGGTGGCATCGAGCAGGTACGCGACGTCGTCCTCCGAGGGACGGACATGGTCGAGCTCGTAGGTGTCGTAGTCGTTGTCGGTCGTGCCGATCAGCGTCGAGCCGAGCCATGGCAGCGCGAAGATCGAGCGCCCGCCACCGGCCGGCACGATCGCTCCGCTGACGAGCGGCAGGTC
>VAYD01000430.1:2308-7529 GCA_005883905.1 Actinomycetota bacterium | reverse complement strand
TGGACTACCACGTGTTCATCCTGTCCCGGGTGCGCGAGCTGTATGACCGCGGGATGTCCACCGACGATGCGGTCAGGCAGGGCATCGCGACGACCGCAGGGACCGTGACCAGCGCCGCCGCCGTCATGGTCGGGGTGTTCGCAGTCTTCGTCACCCTGAGCTTCCTGGACTTCAAGGAGCTCGGGGTCGGACTGGCTGTGGCCGTCCTGATCGACGCGACCATCATCCGCGGCATCCTGCTCCCGGCCTCGATGAAGCTGCTCGGAGACTGGAATTGGTACTTGCCGTCCTGGCTCGAGTGGCTGCCGCGCGTCGGCGCAGGCCGCGACGTGCTGCCGCGGCACGGGCCGAGCGAGCCGCCGACACCAGGCGGGACGGGCGTTGCCGAGGAGCCACAGCCGCGGCCCGTTCCCGCGTAGACCACCGGGTGATGCCGGAGGAGGGACTCGAACCCCCGACACGCGGATTATGATTGGCGCGTTGGCGCTCGGATTCGGCGGCGTTGAGGCTGGCTTCGCCGGGTTCGGCGGCGTACGGGGCTGTCAGATTTGCAGGGTTGGGGACATGGTTGGGGACACGAGCGCCAGAACCGCGCAGGGCACACACGTGGCGCTGGCGTCGGCTCGGCGTCGACGACCCAGAGACTGCGGTCGGTCCCGAGCGGCGCGACCATCGCCAGCGCTCGGCGTGGCGGGGCACTCGGTGGGACCTTGAGGGAGCGCGTCGCGAGCTCCATCCTCCACGCGAAACAGTGCGCAGCTCCAACGCGAGCTTTCGCAGCAACCGGAGGTCACTGGTTCGAGTCCGGCTAACTCCATTGCGATCGTTCCAAGAAGCGATCTAAAGAAGTAGCGTCGAGAACGACTCAAGGCTCGAAGAGACCCGAAGAGGGCTCTCGGTCGTCAGGGGGGCGTTTCCGACGCTAGAAGTTGCGTGAGCACGGGCCGCCAGCGGCCCCTAGGGCTATCCCGGATACCAGACGACGCGTGGTTCTTCGGGGTCGCGCTCGTAGCTCCATGCTTCTTCCACCAGCCGCTCGAGGTCGTAGCGTGGGCGCCAGGCGAGCAGGAACTTCGCTTTCGCGTTGTCGAGCCAGGTCGAGTGGTACGGCGTGCGGATCTCGACCGTTGGCAGGCCACGGGACTCGGCGAGGTAGGCGCCGAGCTGTCCGTAGTCGACCGGCTCGTCCATGCAGATGTTGAACGTCTGACGTCGTGCGGACGGCTGGTCGAGAGCGGCGAGGATCGCGTCCACGACATCCTCGACGTGAACGAAGTTCCGCTTCACCGGCCGCCCGTGCTCGTCGAGCATCACGGGCACCGCTCTTCGCTCGACATAGGCATCCGCCTGTTCGGCGCCGACGAGGTCGCGCCAGCGCGGCCCGCCGAACACGTCCTCCCCGAACGAGAGCTGGTACCGGAAGTCGTCCTTCTCCATGATCCACGGCGCTCGCAGGCAGCAGTAGTCGAAGTCGTACTGCAGGCCGTACTGCTCGAGCATCACTTCCTCGAGCACCTTCGACAGCGCGTAGCAGCCGGGGTAGGCCGTGGGCGGCTGCGTCTCGGTCACGGGGAGGGCATGCGGATAGAAGAAGTGCCCGACCGCGGCGTCTCCGCCGACCAGGACGAGCCGCCGGAAGGTGGGACTGAGCCGGCAGGCCTCGAGCAGCCAGAAGAGCCCTTTGACCGTGACGTCAAAGACCGTTTCGGGCGTCTCCTTGGTCGTCGCCAGGTGAATCACGTGGGTGGCGCCCTCGGTGGCGGCATCCACGACGTCGCGGCGCTCGATCGAGCCCGCGACGACCTCGAGCCGCGCTCCAGCTTCCAGCAGCCGGTTGTGGCACAGCGCTCTGATCGTGATCCCGGCCAGCCGCTCGTCGGGGGAGGAGAGCACCCTGCGGATGAACGCCTGGCCGACCTTGCCGGTCGCGCCGGTGACCAGGACCAGTGGCGCTTCGCCCACACTGCGAGTATGACCGGCCCGGTGCTAGGTGACCTGGAAGAGATGTCAGCCGGCTCGCGACGACGGCGCACTGACATTGCGCAAACCCAGGGTACGGCGATCCGACTGCGCGGAGGGTTAGCGTTATTGAGGGGCCTTCGATCTGCAGCCGGTGCTTGAGGGCGAACTTCTGCGGGTGCGCCCGCTTCGGGCCGAACGACTTCGACGCGTTGTTTGCGGTCGCGAACGACCCATGCTTTGCGAGCAGCATCCGGAAGATCGGTCCGACAAAGCTGCCTTCACGGCGTATTTCGCCGGCCAGCTAGCATCAGGAGGCGGTCTCGCGATCGTGGAGCGTGCGACGACTGGGCTCGCAGGCTCGACGCGCTACCACGACTACAGCCCTGAGCCGAGCGAGGTCGAGATCGGCTGGACGTTCCTTGCACGGCGGTACTGGGGCCGGCCCGCGGGGCTGGGGCGGGTCCTGGGCCGGCGATACCAGGGACTACATGCACTTCTCGTCGAACGGCCACTGATCTCAGCGCGCGGGGTTCGCGGGAGCTGCAGAAGGTCTTGATTTGCAGGCCGTTTACATGCCGGAGGAGGGACTCGAACCCCCGACACGCGGATTATGATTGGCGCGTTGGCGCTCGACTTGCCTGTGTTGAGGCGCGCGTTCGTCTTGTTCGGTCAGATACCGCCGGGTTAGATCTGCGGGGTTGGGGACACGGCTCGGGACACGGTTTGGCCGCCATGCCGATCCAAGACCCACGCCGCTCGAATCGCCCGTACGGGCTCGCGCGGCCCTGTAGTTCCTCGTGGAACTGGGACGCGCGATGGAGCCTGCCGCACGGTGGGGGCTACGATCGCGGGGTGGGCCGCGTATTCGCAGTTCCCGTCGCCGTCCTCGCGACGCTCACGCCGTTTCACGCGTCGACCAGGCCGCTGTCGCCGCACGTCAAGACGCAGCTGAAGGCGCGTGGGTTCTGGCACAAGGGCTGTCCGGTCGCGCTTTCGGAACTGCGGCTGCTGACGGTGAATTACCGCGACCGCCACGGGCACCTGCGCACGGGCCGGCTCGTCGTAAACCAGCGGGCGGCCGCGCCCCTGAGCGTCGCGTTCCGTCGTCTGTTCCGGCTGCACTTCCCGATCCGGCACATGACGTTCGCGGACTTCTATGGCCCTCAATCGGGGCGCCCGCGCGACGGTGACGTCACGGCGTCGTTCGAGTGCCGTCAAGCCGTCCCGTCGCCGTGCACCGGCGGCAAGGGCACCGGGACATGGTCGATGCACGCCTACGGCCTTGCGGTCGATGTCAACCCGCGCGAGAACCCATCGCTCCAGTTCGGGCACGGCGCCGCCAACAACGGCCCGGTGACCACGCTGTTCTTCACTGCCGGGCCCGATGACGAGGAGGACGGGTTGTTCGGCTCGATCACGGCCGGCTGAGCACGCGTCGGCCGGCGCCGAGATGTGATGAGCGGCCGCGCCGCGACTCCGCCGATGCGCGTCCATCCGCACCAGGAGGAGCGCATCACGGTGATCAGCGGGTCTGTGACCAGCTCGGCCGACGGCTCCCGGGCAGCTGACGAAGGCCGCAGGAGCGCGTCGGTCGCCGTTCTGGGGATGGTCGGTTCTTGCGATCATGCGGGTATGCCACCGCTCGGCGCGAAGGAGCGTGCAAAGCTCCCCGACAGCGCCTTTGCATACATCGATTCGCGCGGCCGACGTCGTCTGCCGATCAACGACGCGGCGCACGTGCGGAATGCTCTCGCGCGGTTCAACCAGGTGGCGTTCGAGGACGAGGGCGCGCGGGACCAGGCGCGGACCCGGCTGCTGAGAGCCGCCATGAAGCACGGGATCATGCCCATCGGCTTCGTCAGCGCGCAGTTGCAACCGCAGCGGAAGCTGCCGAAGGGCCACGTCACGTTCCTGCTGACCGATCTCGAGGGCTCAACCGAGCTTCTCGGGCGCCTCGACGATCGATACGGTCCCCTGATCGCCGATGTGCGCCGTCTGGTGCGCGCCGCGGTGCGTTCTGCCGGTGGTCGCGAGGTGGACGCCCGCGCGGACGATCTCTTCGCGGTGTTCGAACGCGCCCCGGCGGCGCTCGAGGCCGCGCTGGCGATCCAGCGGGCGATGCGCGCCGGTGCGTGGCCGGGCGGCGGCGACGTCCGGCTGCGAATCGGGCTGCATCGCGGGCGTCCTGCGCTCACCGATACCGGCTATGTCGGCCTCTCGGTCCACGCTGCCGCGCGCATCTGCTTCGCGGGCCACGGCGGCCAGATCGTGCTGTCCTCTGCCGTGCGCGCGGCGGTCACCGAGTCGCTCCCACAGGGGGTCGGCCTCCAAAGCCTTGGCGCCTGGCGATTCCACGGCTTGCCCCAGCCGGTGGATCTCTTCCAAGTGACCGCGGCTGACCTGATCGCCGACTTCCCGCCCCCTCGATCGGCCGACCCTGCCAAGTAGCCGGCTTGGCCGCCGTACGGGGATGCCGGAGGAGGGACTCGAACCCCGACACGCGGATCATGATCGGCGCGTTGGCGCTCGGTTCGGGCGGCGTTGAGGCCGGCTTCGTCGCGTACGGTCAGGCTCGGGCGGATCAGATCTGCGGAGTCGGGACATGGTTCGGGACACGGTGTTTGCCCTCCGTCGTCCCGGGACCGAAGCGCCACCCAGCGGCGGGCGGCGGAACGCTATGTGCGCAGGCCGGTCGGCACGACCGGCGGGCTCATAGATCGTTGTCCGCAGTGGCAGGGACATCGTGCCTGGGACTTACCGGGCGCTGCGGAAGACGCAAAGGGCGTGTCCGGCCGGCCGGGCGGCCGAGGGTGGACGCGGGCGTCCACGATCGCGCCTGCGAAGTGTCGTGAGCGGTGGGAACACAGAAGGAGGAGTTCATGAGACACCCGGTCTTGCTCCCCGCACTCGTCATTGCGCTGTCCCTGGCGGCCGCGGCTCCCGCCGGCGGCAAGGCGACGAGGAACGCGTACGTCGTCCACAATCTCGTGTCCGATCAGGCGGGTCGCGCCGATCAGGCGGACTCGAATGTGGTCAATGCCTGGGGCCTGGCGGCGCTGCCGACTGGCCCGTGGTGGATCACCGACAACGGAACCGACACGGCGACGGTTGTCGATGCCACGGGCGCGCCATTCCCGCCGCCGCCTGCGATGCCGCTTGCTGTGCAGGTCAAAAGCGCGCCGACCGGCGAGGTCGCGAATCCGGGTTCGGGCTTCGCGGTCTCCAATGGCGGCGTCTCAGGTCCGGCGCTGTTCATCTT
>VAYD01000430.1:0-2220 GCA_005883905.1 Actinomycetota bacterium | reverse complement strand
GACTTCCACAAGGCCCGCGTGGATGTCCTCGACGACCAGTTCCACAGCGTGAACGCACCGGGCGCGTTCGTCGATCGCAAGCTGCCGAAGCGGTTTGCGCCCTTCGGTATCCAGGCCATCGGCGGGCGGATCTTCGTCACCTTCGCCAAGCAGGACGCCAAGCGTGAGGACGACGTCCATGGCCGCGGCCTCGGGTTCGTCGACATGTTCGACACCAGCGGCAAGCTGCTCGGGCGCGCCGTGCGCCGCGGCCAGCTCAACGCGCCATGGGGTCTCGCGCTGGCCCCGAGCGGCTTCGGGCGGCTCGCCGGCGACCTGCTCGTCGGCAACTTCGGCGACGGCCAGATCAACGCTTACCAGCGGCGGCACAACGGCAAGTTCGAGCACCGCGGCAAGCTGCGAGGCCCGAAGGCCAAGCGGATCGCTATCGACGGCCTGTGGTCGTTGCAGTTCGGCCTCGGCGCGTCCAACAACGGGCCGACCGACACGCTCTTCTTCACCGCCGGACCGGGTGACGAGAAGCACGGCCTGTTCGGCACGATCAGAGCCCGCTAGACCGACTCACGATATTCGGGCCGGACCGGGCCAGCGCCCGGCACCGGCCCGAATGTTCCCCAGGAGCTGGTTCCCCGGCATCGATGCTGCGATTTGCAGGAACTTCTGATGCCGGAGAGGGACTCGAACCCCGACATGAGCTGCCGCGTCGGGGGTCACGACCGCGACTGCGAGTCACTGGCAGCTCATCGTCTACGCGAACGTGCTGGGCCGTTCCTTCCCCGCCAGATGGGCCGCCTTCGGCCTGGAGGGGACCTCTCCACCATCCGAGGCGGGGCTTCTCCTAGGATTTCTCGTCGGCGCGTGTCGAGAACGGGCGGTCGGCTCCGACTCATGGGCACCGGCGGCCAAGGGGGCCGCCAACACGAGAGGAGCACGAACGATGACCAAGGTGACCGCCCAGATGTCGGTGTCCCTCGACGGCTTCTACACCGGACCGCGGGACACGCGGGGCCCCAAGGACATGAGTGGCTGGATGCGGGGCCCCGAAGCGCCCGGTTTCTTCCGGGTCACCCGCTGGGTCGTCGATGCTATGGCCTGGCGCGAGCGGCTGGGCTTCGCCGGCGGCGAGCAGTCGATCAACTCGGAGATCATCGAGGAGACGTTCGCGGCGGCCGGTGCCTATGTCATGGGCCGGCGCATGTTCGACGCCGGCGAGGTCCCCTGGGGCGAGGAGCCGCCGTTCCACGCCCCGGTGTTCGTCGTCACCCACCGTGCCCGGGACGTGCTCGAACGCCAGGGTGGCACGTCCTTCACCTTTGTCACCGAAGGACTCGAGCGGGCCATCGAGCTGGCCCGGGACGTCGCCGGTAACAAGGACGTGGCGGTGGCCGGCGGCGGGGAGCTCCTGCGCCAGGTGCTGACCGCCGGGCTGCTGGACCAGCTCGAGTTGCACATCGCCCCGGTGCTGCTGGGCGACGGCCAGCGCCTGTTCGACCTCGGCCTCGGCCTCGGCGCCGACGACGGCATCGAGCTGGTCCCGACCCGGGTCGTCGAGGCGCCCGAGGTCACCCACATTCGCTACACCGTGACCGGGCGGTCGAAGCTGGTGCTGGACGATCGCGGCGCCAGCGGCGAGCTGGTCGGACCGGCCCAGCCGGAGCAATGAGAGAGGAGCGAGCTGTGAAGTACATGCTGCTGATCTACGGCAACGAGGAAGCATTCAGCTCGGTGGGTGCGGAGACCTTCGCCGAGATCGTCCGCGAGACCGATGCCCTCAACCAGGAGCTGTTCGAGTCGGGTGAGCTGGTCGGCGCCTATGGCGTGGCCGACCAGGTGAACGCCAAGGTGGTCCGCGTCACCGGCGGGACGCCGGTGGTGACCGACGGCCCCTACGCCGAGGCCAAGGAGTACCTGGGCAGCTTCACGATCGTCGACTGCGACAGCCTCGAACGAGCCCTGGAGATCGCGGCTCGCAACCCGTCGGCGCGCCACTGGGGTGTCGAGGTCCGGCCACTCATGCACGAGGCCAACGTCGAGCCGTGACCGACTGGCTGGCCGTCCGGCGGCTGGTCCCGGAGGTGCTCGGTGCGCTGGTGCGCCGCTACGGCCACTTCGACGCCTGCGAGGACGCCGTCCAGGAGGCGCTGGTGGCGGCCACGGCCCAATGGCCGGTGCAGGGGTGGCCGGAGAATCCCCGAGGGTGGTTGGTGACGGTGGCGTCGC
>VAYD01000426.1 GCA_005883905.1 Actinomycetota bacterium | reverse complement strand
TCCTACACTGCTCAGCGCACATGATTTCGACGAACCAGTTCAAGAACGGAAACCACATCGAGGTCGAAGGCACGATCTTCAAGGTCCTCGAGTTCCAGCATGTCAAGCCGGGCAAGGGCGGCGCGTTCGTGCGCACGAAGCTGCGCCGCGCCTCCGACGGCAACGTGATCGACCGCACCTTCCGCGCCGGCGAGAAGTTCCGCGCGGTCCGGACCGAGGCACGCAAGATGCAGTTCCTCTACGCGGACGGCACCGACGCGCACTTCATGGACAGCGCGTCCTACGAGCAGCTCGCCGTGCCCGAGAACACGGTCGGCGACGCGCTGCGCTGGACCAAGCCGAGCGACGAGGTCGACCTGCTGTTCATCGACGGGCAGCCGAGCGACCTGCAGCTGCCGGCGAGCGTCGAGCTCGAGGTCACGCAGACCGAGCCCGGCGTGCGCGGCGACACGGCCTCCGGTGGCGGCAACAAGCCCGCGACGCTCGAGACCGGCGCGACGATCCAGGTGCCGCTGTTCGTCAACATCGGCGACCGCGTGAAGGTGCAGACCGCCTCCGGCGACTACATGTCGCGCGCGTGAGCCGCCGATCGGACCAGCGCCGCGCCGCCGCGTTCGCCCTCTACGAGCACACCGTCACCGGCAAGGAGCTCGACGACGTGTACGAGCGCGATGCGTCGGCGTTCACGCGCGCGCTCGCGTACGCCGCGCAGGACTACGGCGAGGACCTCGACGACCTGATCGCGCGCCACGCACAGGGCTGGGCGATCGACCGGATCGCCCCGCTGGAACGCGCGATCATGCAGATCGCGCTCGTGGAGATGCTGCACCCCGACGCGATCCCGGCCGACACGCCGATCCCGGCGGAGGGCGCGATCGACGAGGCGGTCGAGACCGCCAAGACGTTCTGCGGCGCCCAGGCCCCGGGGTTCGTCAACGGCGTACTGGCTGCTGCCCTCCGCGAGATCCGCGAGACTTCCGCGCCATGACCCCCGAGCACGCCTCCCTGGACCAGCTCGTCGACCGCCTCGAGCGGGCGGCCGAGCAGCTGCGCTCCGGTGATCTCTCGTCCGACGCCGCCGCCGGCCTGGTGGAGGACTGCGCCGCGCTCGCCGCGCAGGCCTCGGCCGAGCTCGAGCGGCTCGCTCGCGCCTCGCAGCACGAGCCGCTACCCGGCCAGGACTCGCTCCTCTGAGCGCGGCGCCGGGCTCGGCGCGCCCGGCGCTCCCGGCAGGTCGAACGCAAACACGCTGCCGCCGCCGTCGCCCGGCTCGACGTGGATGTGGCCGCCGTGCCGCTCAACGATGCGCGCGCACAGCGCAAGCCCGATGCCCGTGCCGCTGCGCGCCCGGTCGCCGGTGCCGCGCTGGAACATCTCGAAGATGCGCTCGGCCTGCTCGGGCGCGATGCCGACGCCGTTGTCGGCGACGCGGACCTCCCAGCGCCCGTCGTGGATCGACTGGGCCGAGATCTCGACCTGTGGCGTGACGTCCTCGTCGGTAGGTTCTGCAGCAGCTGCGAGAGCTGCCCGCGCTCGCCTTCGACGGTCGGCAGCGGCTGCGCCTCCACGACGGCGTTGCGGTCGTTGATCGCAGGGCGGATCGCCGTGAGCACCTCGTCGGTGAGCTCGTCGAGGTCGACGTTCTCGACCTTGCGCGGCGCGGTGCTCACGCGCGCGTAGCTGAGCAGCCCGTCGATCAGCGCCTGCAGCCGCGCGGCGCCGCCGGTGATGTGGCCGAGCATCATCCGGCCCTCGTCGTCGAGCCGGTCCGCGTAGCGGCGGTCGAGCAGGGCGCCGAAGCCGCCGATCGTCCGCAGCGGCTCGGAGAGGTCGTGCGATGCGACGTACGCGAACCGCTCGAGGTCGGCATTGGAGCGCTCGAGCTCCCGGTTGGCGACGCGTGCCTGCTCGCTCGCGACCAGCGCGCGGCGCAGGAGCACGCCGACCGCCGCGAGCGCGATCGCGCCGATGACCAGGATCAACCACGGCAGCCAGCGGTTCGTCCCGGAGACGGGATCGAGCACGGTGCTCTTGTTGGCGATCAGCACGAGCCGCCAGCCGGTCGAGCCGATGGGTTGCGTCGTGTAGAGGCGGTCGTCGGCCAGCGTGCCGTCGGAGCTCTTGGCGATCGCGGCCTTGAGCGGCGTGTCGCGCAGCGGTCGCCCGGTGCGCTCGCCGCCGCCCTGCCGGGCGACCACGCCGCCCTGGTCGTCGATGATGAACGACGAGCTCGACGCGTTGTTGGACACCTGCTTGAGCGTCCCGCCCAGGAACGCCCCGAGCAGGCCCGCCTGGACGCCGCTGACCTGCACGCGCGTCCCGCCGTCCTTCGCCTTGAACGGCAATGCCGTGACCACCGACCCGTCGGGCGTGACACCAGACAGTCCGTAGCTGTTCGAGGTCAGTGCGCGGCGGAAGAACATCGGGCCGGTGCGCAGCTCGCTTTCGAGCCCGGACGCGTTCGCGCCACTGCTCGCGGCGAGGATCTTCCCGTTGGCGTCCGTGATCGCCAGGAACCTCGAGCCGCCGGCCGCCACCTGGCGGTCCAGCTCGGCGCGGTCGACCTTGGCGCCGTAGCGCTGCGCCGCCTGCTGCTGCTGCGCCGGCGCCGATGCGGAGAACAGCGACCCGACCAGCGCCGCGCCGAGCTGCGCGCGCCCCTGGAAGCGGCGCTCGAGCGAGTCGCGTTGGCCGTTCTGGCCATGCGCGAGGCCGTACGCCGCCGTTCCGAGCATGCCCATCGCGCCCAGCGCGAAGAGGACCAGCACCCAGGTCCCTGCGGCATGGCGCCGGGCGTCGTCGTCAGAAATCCGGCGCGCCACGATCGAGGCATTCTGTCACGCGCGGCAAGCGGCGACGACGGTGAACGGCGACAATGCGGCGCCCATGGCGGCGTCCTCATATCCCGACGAGCTGCGCGCGCAGGTCGAGGCGTACGTCGAGGAGCTGCGGTTCCCGGCGCCGACCGCGCCACGCACCGCCGGGCTCGAGGAGGCGATGCGCTACAGCCTGCTCGCCGGGGGCAAGCGGATCCGGCCCGTCCTGGCGCTGGCGACCGCGCGCGCGACCGAGCGCGACCCGGCGGCCGTCCTGCCGCTCGCGGCGGCGATCGAGCTGATCCACACCTACTCGCTGATCCACGACGACCTGCCGGCGATGGACGACGACGAGCTGCGGCGCGGGCGCCCGACGTGTCACGTGAAGTTCGGCGAGGACGTCGCGATCCTGGCGGGCGACGCGCTCTACGCCGAGGCGTTCAAGCACCTGCTGACGGCGCAGGCGGGCGAGCCGACGCGGGTCATGGCGGCCGCAGCGGAGCTCGCCGCAGCGACCGGCGTGGACGGCATGGTCGGCGGGCAGTACCTCGACGTGGCGGGGTTCGCGTCGACGCCCGAGGAGCTGCGCACGCTGCATGCGCTCAAGACCGGGCGCCTGATCGGCGCGTCGGTCACGTGTGTGCTGCTCCTGGAAGGTCTGCCGGAAACTGCCACAATGACCTATCGCCGTTTTGCGGCCGAGCTAGGTGTGCTCTTCCAGATCGTCGACGACATCCTCGACGTGACCGGAACGGCGGACGACCTCGGCAAGCCGCAGGGCAGCGACGAGCGTCACGGAAAGCGGACGTACGTCACCGAGTTCGGGCTGGACGGCGCACGCGACCTGGCCAGGGAGTGCCACGCGGCAGCCCGGTCGACGCTCGCAGAGGCGAATTCACCCCACCCCGTCGAGCTCGAGCAGATCACGGACTTCATCCTCACCCGCACCGCATGACGCGCATCCTCGACCGCATCGACCGCCCCCAGGACCTCCACGACCTCACCGAGGAGGAGCTGGAGCAGGTCGCCCAGGAAGTGCGCGAGCACATCATCGACACGGTCGGGGAGATCGGCGGGCACTTCGGCGCGAACCTCGGCACGTGC
>VAYD01000425.1 GCA_005883905.1 Actinomycetota bacterium | reverse complement strand
AGCTGCGCGGCGAGCACGACGCGGCGGCGGAGGTGATCCGCCACTCGCGCGCGACCGAGGGCGAGCCGTTGCCGTTGCGCCTCGGCGGGACGCTCGAGCCGTTCCAGTGGGCCGGCGTGCGCTACGCGCTCCATGCCCGCCGCTGCTTCATCGCCGACGAGCAGGGGCTCGGCAAGACCGTCGAGGCGCTGGCTGCGATCGAGGCCGACAACGCGTACCCCGCGGTCGTCGTCTGCCCCGCGTCGCTGAAGCTCAACTGGGAGCGCGAGGCGGCGCGCTGGCTGCCGCACCGCAGCACCGCGCTGGTGCACGGCAAGACCGGCACGCCGGCCGCGGCGGACATCACGATCCTCAACTACGAGATCGTCGCGGCGCACCGGGAGGCCCTGGCGCGCCGCCGCCCGCGGGCGCTGGTGCTCGACGAGTCGCACCTTGCGAAGAACCCGCGCGCGAAGCGCACGCAGGCAGTGCGGCGGCTGGCCGCGGCGCTGCCGGCCGACGGGCTGCGGCTCGCGCTGACGGGCACGCCGGTGCTCAACCACGCCGAGGAGCTCATCAGCCAGCTGCGGGTGCTCGGCCGGCTGGAGGACTTCGGCAGCGGCGCGCGCTTCGCCAGGCAGTTCCAAGGGCCGCTGCTCGAGGAGCGGTTGCATTGGCACCTGCGGCGCACGTGCTTCGTGCGGCGGCTCAAGCAGGAGGTGCTGCCGCAGCTGCCGGCCAAGCGCCAGGTCGTCGTGCCGGTGGAGCTCGGCAACGAGCAGGAGTACCGGCTCGCCGAGCAGGACGTGATCGCGTGGCTGCGCGAGCAGCCGCTGGATCTCTCGGAGCTCGACGCGAAGATCGCGCGCGTGCTGCGGGCCGAACGGCTCGCGCAGCTGACGACGCTGCAGCGGCTGGCGGCGAAGGGCAAGCTGCATGCGGCGCTCGGGTGGATCCACGACTTCCTGGCCAGCGGCGAGCCGCTGGTGGTCTTCGCCCGCCACGTCGAGGTCCAGGAGGCCGTGCTCGAGCGCTTCCCCGACGCCGTGCACCTCATGGGGCGCGACGCGCTGCCGCAGCGCGAGGCGACCGTGCGCGCGTTCCAGGAGGGCTCCGGCCCGCAGCTGCTCGTCGCGGCGACGCGCGTCGCGGCGCAGGGCTTCACGCTCACGCGCGCGTCGAACGTCGCGTTCCTCGAGCTCGAGTGGACGCCGGCGATGCACGACCAGGCCGAGGACCGTCTGCACCGCATCGGCCAGCGCGACGCCGTCACCGCCTGGTACCTGCTGGCCGCGGGCACGATCGACGAGACGATGGCCGAGCTCGTCGCGCGCAAGCGCGGCATCGTCGGCGCGGTCACCGACGGCCGCCGCCTCGACGGCGACACCCTCGTCGACGAGCTCGTCAAGGACCTCCGCGCGCGGCCCTACCGCCACCTGCGCGCGGCGGGTTAGATGTGAGTCCCGACCACGGCGCATCAGTGGCGCGCAGCGCGGTTCGCGTGCGATGGCGCCGGCGTTGGACGCCAGTCAGCGAGGGAGAAGGTTGAGCCGCGGAGCGTGAGGTGGGCCCCCAAAACCGCGATAGTCGCGGTTCTGGGGGCCCACGGCCGCTGACGACCTCCCAGGCACTGCGGGATCCACAGCCGGACCGAACGAAATCCACGTATGCCGTGCCTTTCGTTCGGTCTACTCACTCCTACTGTCGGTCCATCTTCTCCTCGAAGATGCGAACCGCGCCGGCCAAACTCATACGACCGAGCTGACCGCCACTCGGCCAACGCGACGATGAACCACGTGCCTAGGAACTACCGCTGGAGCAGCTCGCGCCAGTAGGCGAGCATCCCGCGCTCGTGGCGGATGCCGGCCTCCAGCGTGCTGATCGGGCCGCGCGGGGCATCCTTGGCCTGGCTGAGGTCCGCGTGGAGGCCCTCGTACGTCTGCAGGAGCTGCTCGTGGTACGCGAGCCGGCGCTCGGCGATCGCATGCGGGTCGGCGCCGAAGAAGAGCTTGATGAGCGCGACGTCGCGCAGCTCGGGGCTCGGGGCGTCCGCGTCCGCGAGCCAGGCATCGAGCGCCGCCTCGCCCGCGGCAGTGATCGTGAAGCGCCGCCGCCGCCGGCCGGCCTCCTCGCGCTCCTCGCCGACCAGCCCGGCCTTCGCCAGCCGCTCGGGCTCGGCGTAGAGCTGCGAGTGGGGGAGCGACCAGAAGTGCCCGACGGAGACCGCGTGCATCTGCTTGAGGTCGTAGGGCGTGCTCGGCCCGGCGGCGCGCAGGAAGCCGAGGACCATGGCCGAGGTGGGTGTGAGTATGGGACTTGACAATAGTCCGAAACGGACGGTACGTTTCAGAACATGGTATCGCTTG
>VAYD01000424.1:496-2607 GCA_005883905.1 Actinomycetota bacterium | reverse complement strand
CCTGCCGATGAACCCGCGCACGAAGGACTACGTGCTCGTCAACGGACACTCGTACCGGCGCGAGGTGCTCGGACCCGACTGGATCCTCGCGCGCTTTCCCGCCGATCCCTAGAACGGGCCGCGCGGCTCGTAGGGCTTCTCGGCCGGCGCGCCGACCGTGATGTACACGAGTCCCTCGGGGCCCGCGGTGACCTGACGCGTGGTCCCGGGATCGACATGCACGAAGCGCCCGACCTGGAGCGCCACCGAGGCGTCGTCGACGCGCATCGTCCCGCCGCCGCCGATGACGATGTACACCTCCTCCTGGCGCGTCGTCTCCTCGTCGTGTTCCGGGCCGGCGAATCCGGGTTCGAGGACGAACTGGTTGATCCCGAACGCGCGCGTGCCGAGCTCGCGGCGCACGAATCGCACCGCGCCCCCCGGCCCCGCTGGCTCGATCTGCTCGACGTCGACGACGCGGTGCCCCATCCGCCGCAGTCTCCCACACCGTCGCGGCGCCGCTCAGCCGGCGGCCCAGGCGTCGAACAGCGCGTAGGCGGCCTCACGCGCCCGCGCGGCCTCGCGGTCCGTGCGGGCGCGGATCTCGTCAGCGTCGAGCGCCTGCTCGGCGAGCTCGCGGCCGCCGACGCTGATCCAGCCGTCGACGATCGCCGGCGTGACCTCCGGGTGAAACTGGATCGCCAGGTGGCGGCGCAGCCGGTAGCTCTGCAGCCCGCTCGCGTTGCGGCCGAGCTCCCGGGCGCCGGGCGGCGCCGTGAACGCGTCGGAGTGCCACTGGAACCACGTGCCGCCGACGGGCTGTGACCCGTCGATTTGAAACCAGCCGATCTCCGGCCGCATGGCCTTCGCCACCGTCCCGCCGAGCGCGGCCGACAGCGCCTGCGCGCCGAAGCACACCCCGAGCACGGCGCGAGCCGCCCCATCCAGGCGCCGCAGCCAGTCGAGCTCCCCTTCGAGCCACGGCGGCCGCTCGAGCACCGACTGGTCCGACCCGAGCACGACCGCCCTCCCCACCGCGTCCGCGTCGGGCCACGGGTCGCCGGCGTGCACACGCACGACGCCGGTCTCGAGCCCGCGCTCGCCTGCCCAATCGGCGATCAGGCCCGCGTGGGCGTCGGCTTGGTGCTCGACGATGGCGACGTCCATTCTGCACGGATCCTTGCATACCTGCCTTTGCAAGAAATCCTGCAAACGAGCCATTTTCCGCTGGTAGGTTCAGAGCCTTCCGGTAGCCGGCTGTGCGCCGCCGGTGCCTCTATGAGGACCTCGACACGACATCTTCTCGTCGCGCTGCTCGTCGCGCTGGCGCTGCCATCCGCAGCGAGTGCGCGCCGCACGCTGCACCCGGGCGATCGCGGCCACGCGGTCCGCGTGCTGCAGCGCGCGCTGCACCTGCATCCCGACGGGATCTTCGGCCCAGGCACGAAGCACGCGGTCAAGCGCTTCCAGCACCGTCATGGCCTCCACGCCGACGGGATCGTCGGCGCCGCGACGTGGCATGTCCTCGTAGGCCGCAGCTCATCCGCCCGCGCGCGCGGGTCGAGTGGCAGTTCCGTGCGCCTGCTGCAGCGCCATCTCGGGATCACGCCCGACGGCGTCTTCGGCCCAGGCACGAAGCGCGCGCTCAAGCGCTTCCAGCGCGCCCATGGCCTGACACCCGACGGCGTCGCCGGTCCCGCGACCTGGGCCGCGCTCGGCGTGCGGGGCCACCATCCCCTGCTGAAGGCCCGCCGCGCGGCGCACAGGGCCCATCGCCGCCACCACGCCTCGCACGGCAGCGCGGTGCGCCTCCTCCAGCGCCGGCTCGGCATCGCCGCGGACGGCGTGTTCGGTCCCGGCACCGCGCGGGCGCTGCGCGCCTTCCAGCGCTCCCACGGCCTGACCCCCGACAGCGTGGCCGGCCCCGCGACGTGGGCGGCGCTCGGCCTCCGTGGCCATCACCCGCTCCTGCGCCGCGGCCACGCCCGCGGCGGCGCGATCGGCGTGATCGCCCGCGGCATCGCGGCCGGGAACAGGATCTCCCGCTACCCGTACCGCTATGGCGGCGGGCACCGCTCCTTCCACGACAGCGGCTACGACTGCTCGGGCTCGGTCTCCTACGTGCTGCACGC
>VAYD01000424.1:0-368 GCA_005883905.1 Actinomycetota bacterium | reverse complement strand
ATGATGATCCGCGGCCGGCGGTTCGACACGTCGGCGCAGTGGCAGGGCGGCTCGCGCTGGTCGATCTTCGACCGCTCGAGCGCCGGCTACGTCGCCCGCCACCCGCCCGGCCTGTAGACGAGCGCCCTCAGAAACGCGCGTGCCCACGATCGCACCATCCTCGGCGACCGTGGGCTATCGCGGCGAGCGCGACATCGGACAGGCTTCGATCCGCGAGACGGACATTCCGTCGACCTCCGGTTACGCCATCCTGGCGTGAGTCTCGTCGTGATCGTGCCGACTCCGTCGCGGCACGTTCTATGCGCTCTTTGCTGCTGCTTTCCTACAGGTTTCGGACCCTCGGCGGGGAAAAATTTGTTGCGTTGGAC
>VAYD01000423.1 GCA_005883905.1 Actinomycetota bacterium | reverse complement strand
CGACCGCAGCGCGCAACGCGCGGGCCACTGGCACGCCACATCGGGCGGCCGGGAAGGCGCGGGACGGTAGGCCCGGGAGCCAGGAGACCTCCTCCGACCGACAGGCCCATACGCCCTCGTGGAAAGGGGTGGCTCCGTGAAGAAGATCCTCCTGGCGACCGCCGTGTTCGCCATCTGTGCCTCAGCGGCCCATGCGGCGACCGTGTCCGTGCGCGTGAGCGCGATCGGCCCGGCCTCGCTGCCGCGGACGACGGTGACGATGCCGTCCACCTCACCGCAGAAGGATGGCCACGACTGCGCCTCGACGACTGCCGGCGCCGCGCTCGACGCGGGTGTCGGAGGCCCGAACTGGGCCGCGCACTGGGACTCGAGCTTCAACGAGCTCGTGCTCGACTCGATCTACGGCGAGGCCCATCCGTTCGGCTCACACCTCTTCTGGGCCGTCTACATCAACGGCAAGTCCGCGCTGGACGGTCTGTGCAACGTCGACGTCGCTCAGGGCGACTACGCGCAATTCGTCGCGTTGTGCGACCCGTACGACCCGCCAACCGACGGGAGCCCGTGCTACGGCGAGCCGCTGCAGCTGCAGGCACCCGCGACGGCGGCCCCCGGGCAGAACGTCGGCGTGACGGTCACCGAGTCGCAGACCGACATCAACACGGGCGTCACCACGATCGTCCCGTCCGCCGGCGCAACGGTCTCCGCCGGCGGGGTGCAGGCGACGACCGACGGCTCGGGTCACGCGGCCTTGACCCTGTCCGATCGTGGGCCGACGACGATCGCGGCGACGAAGGGCACTCGCGTCGACGACAGCGCGGTGACCTGCGTCAGCGACGGCAGCGACGGCTTCTGCGGCTCGACCAAGCCCGGCGAGCCGCCGGCCGTCACGCCCCCGTGCGTCCACAACGGCGACGACGGCCTCTGCGGCTCGCCCGATCACAAGGCGACGTATGGGTTCATCACGTCGATCCGCGAGCACCAGCACTTCCGCAAGGGCCACGGCCCGCGCGAGCTCAAGGGCCGGACCGATCCGGACCCGTCCGGGCTGAAGGACGTGCAGGTCCGGCTGACGCGCAGTGACCGCGGCCGCTGCTCGCTGTTCAGCGGCACGAAGCTGCGGTTCGTGCGCATGAAGCGCTGCGGCGCCCGGCGCGGCACGTGGTTCTCGATCGGCTCGAAGGCCGACTGGACCTACCTGCTGCCCAAGGCGCTCGGCCGCGGCCGCTACGTGCTCGACCTCAAGACGATCGACGGCGCCGGCAACGCGGACGCGCAGCTCGCGCGCACCCGCAACAGGGTCGTGTTCTTCGTTGACGCGTAGGAAGCTCGCACCCCTGGCCGCAGTCGCCGCCCTCGGGCTGGCGGGCTGCGGCCTGGGCGCAGGCAACTCGTCGTCGGGCGTCTCGCTGACCGCCACGGATGGCTTCGGCAAGCGGGTCCTCGTGCTCAAGGAGGACATGAAGACCCACGGCGAGGACACCGTGATGCGGCTCCTGCAGCGCAACGCAAAGGTCACGACGCGCTTCGGCGGCGGCTTCGTGCAATCCGTGAACGGGCTCGCCGGGCAGGGCGGGTCGAGCGCGGTCGACTGGTTCTTCTTCGTCAACGGGACCGAGGGTTCCAAGGGCTCGGCCTCGGTGCGCGTGCATGCCGGCGACCAGGTCTGGTGGGACCGCCACGACTGGGGCGCCGCGATGGACGTGCCCGCGGTCGTCGGCTCCTACCCCGAGCCGTTCCTGCACGGGCTGGACGGCAAGCGCCTACCGGTGCGGATCGAGTGCTCGCCGCCGAACACCCCTGGCTGCTAGCAGGTCAGCGACCTGCTCGGCAAGGCCGGCGTGGTGGCGGCGCGCGGCGGGCTCGCCGCGAGCTTCACGAAGGAGACGCTGCGGGTCCTCGTCGGGCTGTGGCCCGCGATCCACGACGACCCCGCGGCCAAGCAGATCGAGCGCGGCCCGCAGACGAGCGGCGTGTTCGCGCGGATGTCGCCCGACGGCCGCTCGCTCGCGCTGCTGGATGGACAGGGGCACCCCGCGCACACGCTCCGCGCCGGCGCCGGCCTCGTCGCCGCGACGAGCTTCGAGCACGGCAGGCCCGTGTGGGTCGTGACCGGCACCGACGTACGCGGCCTCTCGGATGCGGCCGAGTCGCTGCAGCAGGGCGTGCTGCGCAACCGCTTCGCGCTCGTGACGGACCACGGCAGCCCGCTGCACGCCGCCCGCGCCACCGCCGGGGCGCTGTTCTGCATCGCCGGCGCGACGCTCGCGGGCGTCGTCCCCAACCCGATGGTGACGTTCGCCACGGCCCTCGCGGCGTTCGCGGTCGCGGTCGCGTGCGGCGTGGGGCGCGAGGTCGCGGGCTCCCTGCGGCTGAGCATCCCGCTGTCGCTGGTGCTCGTCGTGATCAACGTGTTCGTCGTGCGCCGCGGGCTGACGGTCTTCGCGCGGCTGGGCGAGGTCCCGCCGGTCGGGCAGGTCGACCTGACGGTCGAGGCGCTCGTCGCCGGCGGGCTCGTGGCGCTCCATGTCATCGCGGTCATGGCATGGGCGAGCGTGTTCGCGCGCTGCGTGAACCCCGACGGGCTGCTCGACGCGTTTCGCCGCCTGTCGTTCCGCTCGGCGCTGAGCGCGACGCTCGCGACGCGGCTGATCCCGGTCCTGTCGCGCGACGCCGAGCGCTTCGCGGA
>VAYD01000422.1:7400-7859 GCA_005883905.1 Actinomycetota bacterium | reverse complement strand
GGCTGCCTCGCGGTGGCCGGCGCGATGGCGTTCCCCGCGGGGCCGGGGCCGAACGCGACCGCGCTGGCGCTCGGGCTCGGCGCGATCGCCCTGGCGCCGCGGCACGCGCTCGGCGCGGGCGCGCTGGCGGGCGCGGCGTGCTTCTTTCGCCCGGAGATCGGGGTGGCCTGCGCGGCCGGCGCGGTGATCGAGGCCGACGTCCGCCGGGCGCATGTCGCGGCGGCCGCCGCTGTGGTCGCGGCCGTGACGCTCGGCCCGTTCGTGATCGCGCTCGGCGGCGACATGCTGCCCCAGACGGTCGGGTTCGTGGACGAGCAGCGGCTGCAGCGGCTGCCGTTCCCGTTCGCGCCGCACGTCGGCCTGGACCCCAACAAGCTGCTCGAGTTCTGGATGCCGCTGATCCTGGTGCTCGGCTGCGCCGCGTGGCTCGTCGTCGGGCGTCGCCGCTGGGCGCTCGCG
>VAYD01000422.1:6869-7371 GCA_005883905.1 Actinomycetota bacterium | reverse complement strand
GCGTGCTCGGCGGCGGCGCGCACCGGCGCCGCGCGCGTGGTGCTCGGCGTCCTCGTCGCGCTGATCGCCGTCCACGGCGTCGAGCGCCAGATCGGCCGCGTCATCCACAAGCCGGCGCTCGCAGCGGTGTCGGGCGGCGTGGGCGACGGCGTGCGTACGGAGGCCGCCGACGCGCGCGCCCTGCGCTCGCTGGTCCCGTTCGTGCGCTCGCGCGTTCGGGCGGGGGACCCGGTCTTCGTCGCGAACCCGCGCTTCGACCTCGTCCACGCGGGCGACCCGCTGCTCAACGTGATCCTCGACCGCCCGAACCCGACGCGCTACGACGTCATGCAACCCGGTGTCGTCACCACGGCGAAGGTCCAGCGCGAGATGGTGCGCGAGCTCGCCGGCACGAAGCTCGTGGTTGTCTGGCACGACCCGCGCGCGACGCTGCGCGAGGACAACCCGGCAGGACGTTCGTCCGGCGTCCACGTCCTCGACGACTACCTGCGCGCCGCGTTCC
>VAYD01000422.1:2257-6811 GCA_005883905.1 Actinomycetota bacterium | reverse complement strand
CGGTCGCCATCAGCCGCGCGAGCATCATGTACTGACCGATCACGAGGATCAGCTCGACGATCTCGCGCGGCGAGAAGCGCTCGGCCATCGCGGCGAAGGTCGCGTCGCTCGGCGACGCGTCGCGCACCACCTCCTCGGTGAAGCGCAGGACCAGGTCGTCGGGGTCGCCGGAACGGCACGCCGCGACCTGTTCGCCGGTCATCCCGACCGCGCGGCCGATCGCCTCGTGCTGGACCCACTCGTATTCGGCGCCCGGCGTCAGGGCCGCAACCCGCAGGATCGCCTGCTCGCGCACGACCGGGTCGACCTGAAGCTCGCGCAGCAGGGCCGCGCCGAACGTCATGAACGGCCGGAACGCGGTCTCGGCGTTGGCGATCAGCTTGAAGATGTTGAGCTGCGGGAGCCGCTGCGAGATGTCGGCGTAGGGGAGGCGTGCCATGCGCGCACTCTCACACGTCGCGGCGCATGAAGGCCCAGCCGGCGAGGAGCACCGCCAGCACGACGTACGCGATCGCCCACGGGAGCAGCAGCGGGCCCGCGTCGTGCGAGCCGCCGAGCGGGCCGAGCTTGATGATCGCGCCCGTGACGCCGTGCGCCGAGCCGACCAGCTCGCGCAGCGCGTCGCGGTAGAGCTCCTCGAACGGCAGCGTCCACGAGGCGACGTCGGCGATCCGCTGCAGCGAGTGCGACGGGATCGCGTCGCCGATCTCGCCGAGCAGGCCGGCCAGCAGCCCCGCGCCGTAGACCATCAGGACCGCGATGCCGTTCGCCGTCGCCGTCAGGAAGACCGAGCCCAGGAGCGCGAGCGCCGAGATCACCACGGCCGCGCCGCTCAGCCGGATCAGCGAGCCGAGCACGTTGGACGGCCACCAGTCGCCGATCAGCCCGGTGATGAGCACCGCGCCGAGGTAGGCGAACGCCACATAGCCGGCGCTGACGAGCGAGGCGGCGAGCAGGCGCCCGGCCAGGTAGCGGCGGCGGCTGAGCGGCCGCACGATCAAAGGCTGCAGCGTCCCGCTCTCGGCGTCGCCGCGGACCGCCCCCGCCGTCAGGAACACCGCAAGCACGGCGCCCAGGAACAGCGAGCCGAACATCGCCAGCCCGAGGATGGTCGCGCCGGCGAGCGTCTTCGGGTCGAGCCCCGACGAGTCGTCGGAGAAGCCGCTGACGTCCTTGAAGAGCTCGTGCGCGCCGAACGCGTACAGCGCGCCGAACGCGATGCTCAGCGCGATCACGACGGCGAAGATCCGCCGCCGCAGCGATTCGCGCAGCGCGTGGCGGGCGACGAGGATCACGCGACGACCTCGAGGTAGCGCTCCTCGAGCGTGGAGCGCAGGAGCTGGACCGAGTAGACCTGCTCGCCGGCGGCGACGAGGTCGGACACGATCCGCGGCACGTCCTCGCGGGCGGCGCCGTCGAAGACGCGCGTCCCGCTCGCCAGCTCGACCTGCACGCCGCGCGCCCGCGTGAGCTCGGCCGGCGCGCCCGCAGCGACGATCGCGCCGCGGTCGAGGATCAGCACGCGATCGCAGACGTGCTCGACCTCGCTGAGCAGGTGCGTGTTGAGCAGGACGCTCGTGCCGCGCCGGCGCAGCTCCTCGAGCAGCTCGCGGACGGTCCGGCGGCCCGCGGGGTCCAGGGCGCTCGTGGGCTCGTCGAGCAGCAGCAGCTTCGGCGAGCCGATCAGCGCCTGCGCGATCCCGAGCCGCTGCTGCATCCCCTTGCTCATCGTGTCCACGCGCCGCCGCGCCTCGCGGCCGAGGCCGACGAGCTCGAGCAGCTCGCGGCGCTCGGCGTCGCCGCCCGAGCTTCCTGCGAGCCGCTGGTGCAGCACCAGCACCTCGTCCGCCGTGCACCAGCCGGGGAAGCGGAACAGCTCCGCGAGGTAGCCGATCGAGCGGCGTGCGGTGTCGGAGCCGGCGGGCGCGCCGCAGACCGTGACGGTGCCCGTGAGCGTCGATTTCCCCGCGCCATTGGGACCCAGGAGGCCGACGAGCTCCGCCTCGCCGACCTCGAGGGTGACGCCGCTCAGCGCGGCGGTCGCGCCGTAGCGCTTGTGCAGGGAGGAGACGGAGAGCACCGCTGCCACGTCTAGCGCAGGATCCGGTATCGGACCAGCGCTGCAATGGCGAGCACCCCGTCGCGCCACGTGATCTTCTTGCCCTCCGCATAGGTGCGGCCGTAGTAGGAGATCGGGACCTCGTACAGCCGCACGCCGCGGCGCAGGATCTTGGCGGTGACCTCGGCCTCGAACGCGAAGTCGTCGGATCGCAGCTCCAGCGAGCGGATCAGGTCGCCGCGGAATGCCTTGTAGCCGACCTCCATGTCGCTGATCGTCGTGTTGAACAGGACGTTGGTCAGCAGCGACAGGAAGCGGTTGCCGGCGTAGTGCCAGAACAGGTGCGCCCGCTGCGGCTCGCCGCCGCGCAGGCGCGTGCCGTAGACCGCGTCGGCGACGCCGCGGCGCAGAGGGTCGAGCAGGCGCGGGAGGTCCGCGGGGTCGTACTCGAGGTCGGCGTCCTGGATCACGACGACGTCGCCGCGCGTCTGCGCGATGCCGGTGCGCACCGCGGCGCCCTTGCCGCGGTTCACCGGCTGGCGGACGACCTGGACCGCGTCGATCCCGGCCTGCTCGGCGAGGTCGGCCGTCCCATCGGTCGAGCCGTCGTCGACGACGATGATCTCGTACGGGCCGCCGAGGTCCTCCTCGGCGACGCGCCGCAGGACCTGCTGGATGGTCCGCGCCTCGTTGTAGGCCGGAACGACGATGGAGACCAGGTCGAACGCCACGGGGCGCGCAAGCCTACGGGACGCGTGACTAAGCTCCGCGCGTGCTCGTCCGTGGCGTCCTCGTCGTCATCGCAGCGGCGGCGATCGTCTTCGGCGTCACGCGGTTGCACGACGCCGACGCCTGTAAGGACGCCAAGGCCGCCGGCATCGCGGTCGCGCTCGGGCATGGCTCCGCGGCCGGCGGCGGGCCGCTTGCAGACAAGGTCGCGGATCACTGCCGCGACAGCAGCGACCTCGCGGCAGCAAGCGGCGCGCTCGCCCGCGGCGGCGATCTCGCCGCCGCGGAGCGTCTGGCGCGCCGTGCGGTGGCGCGCGACCCCGAGAACTACCTCGGCTGGGTGTCGCTGGCGATCGTCCTGCAGCGCAGCCACGAGGCCGCCGCCTCGCGCGCCGCGGCGCGTCGCGCGCTCGCGCTCAACCCGCGCTACGCGGCTGCACAGCAGCTCGCGTCGCCGGCTCGCGGCGTCGGCGCCGCGGGTCCTTGAACCGCAGGAGGGGCTTCTCGACCAGGTAGTAGCTCGCCGCGGCGCAGGCGGTCGCCGCAACAGCCGTTGTCAGCGTGATCAGCACGTAGCTGTGCGGCAGCCACTCGTTGAACTTGATCGCGAGCGGCAGGTGGTACAGGAAGATCCCGTAGGAGACGAGGCCGAGCCAAGCCAGCGGCGGCCACGCGAGGATCCGCCGCGGCAGCCCGCCGCGATCGTCGCCGAAGACGGCCGGCAGCACGAAGAAGAACGCGATCGCGGCGAAGAAGACGTACTCGTAGAACCAGGTCCATTCGCTGTAGACCGGCGGGTAGCTGGTCGGGAGCCCGACCCGCGTTGTCAGGACGAGCGCGGCGAATGCGGCTGCCCACGCGAGCCAGCCGTGGTCGCTTACGACGCGGATGAACCGCGGCTGCTCGCGTTCGTGGCGCCCGTGCCAGGCCGAGCTCGCCACTGCCAGGCCCATCCCCAGCGCGAACCACAGGAACGTCCCGGGCAGGGTGTTGTGGAACGTGCTCCCCGGGGCCCACCGGTGCGTGGCCGTGTGGCCCGCGACGCTGGCGAGCGCGAGCACCGTCAGCGCGGCGTACTCGAAGCGCGCCTGGACGAACCGATCGCGATCGCGCAGCAGGCGGGCCGCTGCGATCGCATAGAACGGGAGGACGAGGTAGAAGCTCATCTCGACGCACAGGGACCACGCCGGCGAGAGGCCCGTCACGATCCACCCGCCGTGGAGGTTCTGGATGTAGCCGTAGTAGACCCACCACTGGTGCGTGAAGACGCCGACGAGTCCCGGCCAGATCGCCAGGACGGTGATCGCCACCCAATAGGCGGGGACGATCCGCAGCAGCCGCCGGCGACCGTACGCAAGCAGGTGCGGCGCAGCGCGCCCGTCCATCCGCGCCGACACGAACGGGCGGTAGATCAAGAACCCTGAGATCACGAAGAAGATCGTCACGCCCACGTTCAGCCGCGCAGTGAACGGGCCGAGCACGTCGTTGACGTAGGCGAACGTCGTCAGTCCCGCCGTGTGCGAGGCCAGGACGCTCAGCGCAGCGAATGCGCGCAGCGAGTCGAACAGCGGAAACCGCGGGTTGCCAGGGGGTGGCTTGACGACGTCCGGCACGTCCTGCACAGCGGCTCGCATCGGCGCCGGAGCATACGCTTTCGCCGGTGAGCAACTTCGAGCGTCGGCTCGCCCTGATCGTCCTCGCCGGCCTCGTGGTGCGCGTGGTGTACGCAGTGACGCTCGCCACCAAGACCACCGTGCAGGGCGACG
>VAYD01000422.1:0-2196 GCA_005883905.1 Actinomycetota bacterium | reverse complement strand
CCCCTGTATCCACTCGTGCTCGCGGGCGTGTCCGAGCTCGGGGGCCGGTCGTTCCTCGCCCATCGACTCGCGTCGTGCGTGATGGGCGCGGCGGCCGTCGGGCTGACGGGTGTCGCAGGTCGCATCGCGGCAGGGGAGCGCGTAGCCCTGTTCGCCGCGGGCATCGCGGCCGTCCACCCGGCCTGGTGGGTCAACGACGGTGCGCTGATGAGCGAGTCGCTGTACCTGGCGATGGCGGCAGCAGTGTTGGCCGCTGCGCTCGCGCTGCTCCGCGCGCCGACGCCGGCGCGTGCGGTGGTCGCGGGAGCGGCCGTGGCGCTCGCAGCGCTCACGCGAAGCGAGGCTTTGGCGCTCATCGTCCTCCTCGTGGTCCCCGCGGCGGTGATGGCCGGGCGGGGCTGGCGGCGCGCGGGCGTGCTCACGCTGGTCGCCAGTGCCGCCTTCGCGCTCGTCCTCGCTCCGTGGGAGGCGCGGGGCATCGATCGGTTCCACCGCCTCATCCCCGTGACGACGACCGGCGGCTCCCTGCTCGCGGGCGCCAATTGCGACGCCACGTACCACGGCCAGTCGATCGGCCTCTGGCGGCTCGACAGGCTCGGGCCCGCCGTGGCCAGGGACAACGAAGCCGAGCGCTTCGCCCGCGTCGGATCCGAGGGACGCCGCTACGCGCGCGATCACCTCGGGCGCCTGCCAAAGGTCGTCGCCGTGCGCGTGGCCCGCACGTGGGATCTGTTCCATCCGCGGGAGCAGGCCGTCTACGAGACGCTGGAGGGCAGGCAACGGGGTGTTTCGGAGGCTGGTGTGCTCGTCCACTACGTCCTGCTCCTGCTGGCGGGGCTCGGCACCGTCGCGCTATGGCGGACCGATCGCCGCGTGCTGGCGCTCGTGTTGATTCCGTGTGCGCTCGTGACGTTCGTGAGCGCCACCGGTTACGCGCGCTCCTCGACGCCTGGCGACGGCGTCGTGATGGGATGCGTGCCGATGAGCCCCGAGCCGTCTGAGATCTGGGACCTGCAGAACCTTGCCCGCGCTCGCCGGCTGGGCGACTGGATGTTCTCGCAGTTCGCCGATCTGGTTCGCGGGCGGGTCGCCGAGGTCGGCGCGAGGATCGGGACGTTCTCCGAGCGGCTCGTGGGCGCCGGAGCGCAGGACCTGCTGCTGATCGAGCCCGAGCCGGGGTGCGCCGACCACCTCACGGCACGGTTCGCGAATCGGTCCGGCGTCGAGATCGCCGCGGAAACGGTGCCGGGGTCGATTGCGCTTCAGGCACGCTCGGGCTCGGTCGACTTCATCCTCTGCCAGAACGTGCTCGAGCACGTGGAGGACCACCGCGGTGCGCTCTCGGAGATGTCGAACGCGCTCGCGCCGGGCGGTGCCCTCGGGTTGCTCGTGCCCGCGCATCCGCGGCTCTACGGGCCGCTGGATCGGCGCTTCGGTCACATCCGGCGCTACCGGCGCCGCGACCTGGCGGGGCTCGTCCGTGGGGCAGGGCTGGAGGTAGATCGGATCTACTGCTTCAACGCGTTGGGGGTGCTCGGCTGGGTGGCCAAGAGCACGCGCCGCAACCCGTCGCTCGACCCGGCCTCCTTGCGCGCATACGAGTTGTTGCTGCCCCTGTACCGGTGGGTCGAGCGGATGCATCCGCCGCCGTTCGGGCTCAGCTATGTGGTGCGGGCGCGACGGGCATGAGCGACCTGCGGCGCCGCACGGTCCGCGGCGCGGGATCGACGCGATCGTGGCCATCCAGGGGCTGATCGTCACGCGGCTCCTCGGGCCGGAGACGATCGGGCTGTACGGACTGGTCGCCGTGACGGTGACGACGATCCTGACGCTCAAGCGCGTCGGGATCGACGAGGCCTTCGTCCAGCAGGACACCGACGACCCCGAGACCGAGTTCCAGTACGCGTTCACGCTGGAGCTGGCGCTGTCGTCCGCGCTGGCGCTCCTGATCGTGCTGCTCGCGCCGGTGCTGGCGCTCGCCTACGACGAGCCGCAGCTGCTGCCGCTGACGATCGCGAGCGCGTACCTCCCGGTCGCGTTCGCGATGCTCGCGCCACTGTGGATCTTCTTCCGGCGCATGGACTACGCCAAGCAGCGCGCGCTGCAGGTGATCCAGCCGGTCGTGGCGATCTGCGTCACGCTGCCGCTTGCGGCGACCGGCTTCGGCGTCTGGTCGCTGGTTGTCGGCCCGGCGGT
>VAYD01000421.1 GCA_005883905.1 Actinomycetota bacterium | reverse complement strand
TCCTCGACTGGGTCCCGGCGCACTTCCCGCGCGACGACTGGGCGCTGGCGCGCTTCGACGGCACGGCGCTGTACGAGCACGCCGACCCGCGCCGCGGCGCGCACCCCGACTGGGGCACGCTGATCTTCAACTTCGGCCGTCACGAGGTGCGCAACTTCATGCTGGCGAGCGGCCTCTACTGGCTGCGCGAGATGCACGCCGACGGCCTGCGCGTCGACGCGGTCGCGTCGATGCTCTACCTCGACTACTCGCGCCAGGAGGGCGAGTGGGTGCCCAACGAGTACGGCGGGCGCGAGGACCTCGACGCGATCCGGTTCCTCAAGGAGCTCAACGAGGTCGCGCACAGCCGGGTCCCGGGCGTCATCTCGGCCGCCGAGGAGTCGACGGCGTGGCCGGGCGTGTCGCGGCCGACGTACCTCGGCGGCCTGGGGTTCGGGTTCAAGTGGAACATGGGCTGGATGCACGACACGCTCGGATATTTCTCGCAGGACCCCGTTTATCGGCGGTTCCACCACCACGAGCTGACGTTCTCGCTGATGTACGCCTTCAGCGAGAACTTCATCCTGCCGCTGAGCCACGACGAGGTCGTGCACGGCAAGGGCTCGCTGCTGCAGAAGATGCCGGGCGACCGCTGGCAGCAGCTGGCGAACCTGCGCGCGCTGTACGCCTACATGTGGGCGCACCCCGGCAAGCAGCTCCTCTTCATGGGGCAGGAGTTCGGTCAGGCTCGCGAGTGGTCGCACGAGCGCTCGCTGGACTGGCACCTGCTCGAGGATCCCGGCCACGGCGGGCTGCAGAACCTCGTCCGCGACCTCAACCACGTCTACCGCGAGCACCCGGCGCTGTGGGAGCGCGACGACGACCACGAGGCGTTCGGCTGGCTGGAGGCAAACGACGCCGACGCGAATGCGCTGGCGTTCGTGCGCTGGGGCTTCGGCGACTCCAAGCCGCTGGTGTGCATCTGCAACCTCTCGCCGGTCCCGCGGGAGCGCTACCGCGTCGGCCTGCCGCGCTCGGGCGCGTGGAGCGAGGTGCTGAACACCGACGCGGGCGTCTACGGCGGCTCGAACACCGGCAACATGGGCGGCGTCGAGGCCGGCCCGCAGCCGTGGCACGACCAGCAGTTCTCCGCGGAGGTCACGCTGCCCCCGCTGGGCGTGGTCTGGCTGGTGCCGGCAGCCTGATCGCGGCGATGAGCCCGACAACAGCGAAGGCCGCGAGCACGAGCATCGCCGCTACGTACGTCCCATTGCCCGAGGCGAGATCGGAGACGAGGATCGTGCCGGCGATCGCGGTCCCGAACGACGAGCCGAGATTGGACACGCTGCGCGAAAGCCCGGAGATCTCGCCCTGGAGGGCCTCGGGGAACGCGGACTGCACGAGGTTCACGGAGGGCGTCAGCATGACGCCGAGGCCGATACCGATCAACAGCAGACCGGGCGCGAAGGCGACCACGCGCGAGGACGCGCCGACGAGCGCGAGCAGCAAGACGATACCGGCGGCCGTCACGACGAACCCCGCGCCAATCAGGCCCTTCTGTGCGTAGCGCTTCGCGAGCCGTTCGGCCGCCAGCGAGGAGCCGAGGATCCCGAGCGTCGCCGCGGTGAAGATCACGCCCGTCTGGATGGCGTCGTAACCGCGCACGGTCTGCAGGAACACGGCGACCGTGAACGAGGTGCCCATGAGCAGCAGCCACTGCATGTTCTGGGTGACCAGAGCCAGGTTCGACGCGCGGTTCCTGAAGAGGGCCAACGACAGCAGCGGCTCCCGGCCCGAGCGCTCGCGCGAGCGGATGTACAGGAAGAACCCGCCGAGGAACGCGGCGCCCGCCGCGAGCAGCACGAGCATCAGCACGACATCGTTGTCGGCCTGCAGGATCCCGAACACGACGAAGAACATCCCGACCGCGGAGAGCACCGCGCCGACGGCATCGAACGGGCGCGTCGGGTCGGCAGGCAACGGGTCGACGATCCGCCGGCTCAGCAGGATGATCGTGAGGATCACGAGCGCCTGGAAGATGAACGCGGCTCGCCAGCTGATCCCGCTCGTGATCACGCCGCCGATCAGCGGCCCGGCGGCTGCGCCGATGCCGCCCATGCCACTGATCAGGCCGAACGCCTTGGCGCGCGACGTCAGGTCGGAGAACGCGAGCGTCGTGAGGATGTAGACCGGCGGGATGAGGAACGCGGTGCCGACGCCTTCGAACAGCGAGTTGCCGATGATCAGCACGCCGAGCCCGGGTGAGATCGCGCTCAGCACCGCGCCGACACCGTACAGCGCAAGGCCGAGGGTGAAGCAGCGCTTGCGACCCCACCGGTCCGTCAGCTTGCTGCACGGGATCATCAGGATCGCCATCGTCAGCAGGAACAGCGTGATCGTCGCCTGCACGCCGGTCACGGTGGTGTCCAGATCCTCCGTGATGTCGTTGATCATCACGTTCATGTTCGATCCGGCGAAGCTGCAGATGAACTGCGCGAGCGCGAGCGGCGCGAGGAACCTGCGTCGTTCCGCGGCGGACATCAACGACCCAGCAGTGCTCTGTCGGACGGTCAGGAGGCCAATCGTCGCTGCGGCCGGAGGATCCGCGCATCACCCGGTGCG
>VAYD01000420.1 GCA_005883905.1 Actinomycetota bacterium | reverse complement strand
GCGCGGGCGTTCGCGCCCGACCTCGTGCTCATCTCCGCCGGCTACGACGCCCACGAGGAGGACCCGCTCGCCGGCTGCCGCGTGACCGACGCCGGCTATGGGGCGATGGCGGCGTGGCTGCGGGCGATCGCCGGCGAGGCCGAGGCGCCGGTGGCGGCCGTTCTGGAGGGCGGCTACGCCCTGGGCGCGGTGTCGCGCGGCGTCGCCGAGACGATGGCCGCGCTGGGCTCCGAGCGGGCGCCGGCACCGCCGGACGTGGAGCGCCACCCGGTTTCCGCCGCGGCGCTCGAGCGGCTGGCCGCGGGGCGCTGGGGCGCGGCGCTGAGCGCCTGACGTGCTCGACCCTGGCGTCGCCGCGTTCGTCTGCCGCGCGCTGCCCTACGGCCGCGCGAGGGTGCTCGAGGTCGGCGCCGGCGCCGGTGAGCTCGCCGCGCTGCTGCGCGAGCGCGGCTACGACGTGACGGCGATCGACCCGGCCTCCGAGACCGACGCCGTCGTCCCGGTCGCGCTGATGGACCTGCACGAGCCGCCCGCGACGTTCGACGCGGCGGTCGCGATCGTCTCGCTGCACCACCTCGAGCCGCTCGCCGAATCGTGCCGCCACCTCGCCGAGCTGCTGCGGCCCGGCGGGACGCTGATCGTCGACGAGTTCGACGTCGAGCGCCTCGACGAGCGCGCGGCGGCGTGGTGGCTCGCGCGGCGCCAGGACGGCTCGCGCACGCCGGCCGAGGTCGTCGCCGACATGCGGGGCCACATCCATCCGCTGAGCGCGGTGCTCACCGCGCTGGAGGACGCGGGCCTCGCTCTCGGAACGGTCGAGCGCGGCCCGTACCTGCACCGCTGGCACGTGCCGCCGGGGCTGCTCGACAGCGAGCTCGAGCAGATCGCCGCGGGCGCGCTGCCGGAGACGGGCGCGCGCGTCGTGGCGACGCGGCCCGGCTAGGGGAGGGGCCGCGGGCTGCGTCTGCTGCGTGAGCGTCTCCGCGGAGCGCGCGGCGGCGACGTCGTCGTCGGTGTTGGAGAGGCGCACGAAGGCGAAGGCCAGCGCGGCGCCCGAGAGCGCGGCGACGACGGCGATGAGCGCGACGGGCGCGCGCCACGCGCCGGGGCGGGCGAGCTGTGTGCGCGCGGGCGCGCCGCACTCGACGCACCAGTCCTGATCGGCGCGCAGCTCGGCACCGCAGCGCGGGCAGGTCATGCGGGCGCGTCGGCGGGCGCCGTCTCGGCGACGGCCTGGCCGCAGCTCGAGCAGAAGCGCGCGTCGCTGGCGAGCACCGTCCCGCAGCGCGGGCAGCTCGCCAGCCCGGGCAGCCGCAGCACGTCGACGTCGCGGCGGTCGTCGAGCGCGTCCTCGAGGATGCGCCGCTCACGGTCGAGCTCGCCCAGGGCGTCGAGCTTCGCCGTCACGAGGTCCGGCCGCTCGCGGTTGTGGCGGTGCAGCTCGAAGACCAGCCCGCCGAGGTCGCGCAGCGCGAGCTCGCGAGCGGCGCGCAGGTAGCGCAGCCGCCGGCGCGCCCGGCCGCGGGCGCGCCACGTGGTCGGGGGCGGCGGGGCCGGTTCGGCGGGCGCGCCGGGGACCGCCGGCTGGACGGACGTCGGCGCTTCGGCGTCGGTGTCGTTCGCCATCGGTGTGAATCTACGGGCTCGTCGCCTGCGCACTCCGCGAGATGCGTCGGGCGCGAACGCGAGATGGAGATGGAAGAACCGTCTGACTGTCAGACCCTTCTTCCATCTCGCGGCTGGCGCGGTCAGGCCGCGGTCAGGTCACTCCACGCCGCCGCGACGCGCTCGGCCATCCGGTCGGCGGAGTAGCGCTCGGCGCTCGGCCGGCCCGCGACGCGCGGGTCGGCGGCGGCGAGGTGGGGGGCGAGCGCCGTGCGCCATGCGTCGGCGTCGAACGGCGCGCACAGCGTGCCCGCGACCCCGGCGAGGGCCTCGGGATGGATGCCGACCGGCGTGGCGAGAACGGGGACGTCGCAGGCGAGCGCCTCGAGGACCGCGAGGCCGAAGCCCTCCGCCTCGCTGGGGACGAGCACCGCGCTGGCGGCGTTGATCCACAGCGGGACGTCGTCTGGCGCCACGGCGCCCAGCGTGGCGAGCGGGGTGTCGCCGGCGACGTCGCGCGCGCGGTCGAAGCGCTTGCCCGGGCGGGCGGGGTCGGCGGGGAAGAGGAGCAGCGGCGCTCCTGGATCGAGGCCGAGCGCCTCGCGGGCTTCGTGGCGCGGAACGGGGCGAAAGCGGTCGAGGCTCACGCCGCAGGGGAGGATCGCGACGTCACGACCGCCCGGGACCTCGGCGGCGAGGCTCTCTGTGGGCGTCGCGACCAGGTCCAGGCGCGGGAGGGCGGCGAGCGTGATGCGCCGCGTGCGCGGGTGGCGCAGGTCGGTGCCGTGGAGCGTCACCGCGCGCTTCGCGCCGCGGACGGCGAGCGCGGGCCACGCGGTCAGGCCGTAGTGCGCGTGGACGACGTCGAAGCCGCGGCGGCGGATGCAGCGCGCGGCGAGCGCGGCCAGGGCGGGCGCGCCCGGCGGCGCCTCGTCGAGCTCGACCTCGAGGCCGGGCAGGCGGCGCAGCGCGGCCACCTGATCGCGCACGAAGACCCCGCGGCCCGGGGCGTCGGGCGTGGCCGCCATGTCGGAGATGACCAGTGCGCGCATCCGGCGCGCGAGCGTACGCAGACTTGTGACAAGGACGTCTGGAGCTGTGACATCGCGCTCCGCAGACTCGGCCCCGACATCGGCAACGACTGGCAGGGGGATCAACGAGATGGCGTATCGGATGATGGGACGGCTGCACGCGCTGGCGCTCGACGCGGGGCGCGGCGAGGCGGGGCAGAGACGCACGACTGGAACCTCGCCAAGACGATCGTCGGCAAGCTCAAGAACGCGATCGACATCGCGGCGAGCGACGCGAAGGGCTGACGTGGTGCCGGCCGGTGGGCGGTGGCGCCGCCGGGCGTCGCCGCCGCGCCGGCCTTGACAACATGGGCGGCGTGACCTCCGTCCCCCGCGAACGCCCGATCGGGGTCTTCGACTCCGGCGTGGGCGGCCTGACCGTGCTCCACGAGCTGCTCGTGGCGCTGCCCCACGAGGACTTCGTCTACCTCGGCGACACCGCGCGCTTCCCGTACGGCGGGCGCGGCGCGGACGAGCTCGAGCGCTTCAGCCTCGAGGTGGCCGACGTGCTGGTGAAGCGGCGGGTCAAGCTGCTCGTCGTCGCATGCAACTCGGCCACCGCCGCGGCGCTGCCCGCGCTGCAGCGGCGGATGATGGAGACCACGCTGGGCATCGAGGTGCTCGGCGTCGTCAAGCCGGGCGCGGTCCAGGCGGTCGGCGTCACGCGCAACGGGCGCATCGGCCTGCTCGCCACCCCGGCGACCGTGCGCAGCGGCGCCTACCAGCGCGCGATCGAGGACGTCGACCCGCACGTGACGCTCCTCAGCGTGGAGTGCCCCGACCTGGCGGGCATGATCGAGGACGGCTTCCCCGTCGACGAGCGCGTCGTCGCCATGGTGCGCGAGTACTGCGGGCCGCTGCGCGAGGGCCGCGTCGACACGGTCATCCTGGGCTGCACGCACTACCCGCTCGTGCGGCCGATGCTCCAGCGTTCGCTCGGGCCCGACGTCTCGATGGTCACCTCGGGCGCGGCCGCCGCGCGCCAGGTCGAGCACGCGCTCGCCTCGCGCGACCTCGACGCGCGCCGCGAGGGCGAGGGCGACTACCGCTTCCTGTGCACCGGCGACGCCGAGGCCTTTCGCACGGTGGGCACGCGCTTCCTCCAGATGCCGCTCGGCGACATCGAGCGCGTCGCGGCCGGGACGGAGAGGGCAGCAGCATGACCCCGGCAGACGCGCCCCGACAGGCTGGACCGCCCGTAGCCGGGGACCCCCGCACTCGCCCGGCGGACACCCTCGAACGCTCCTACGGCCGTCCGGCGTCCGGCCTGCGGCCCACCCGTATCGACCCGGGCTTCGTCAACACCGCCACCGGCTCGGCGCTCATCACGCAGGGCGAGACGCGGGTGATCTGCACGGCCTCGGTGCAGGAGAGCGTCCCGCGTTGGCTCATGGGGCAGGGCCGCGGGTGGGTCACGGCGGAGTACGGGATGCTCCCCGCCTCCACGGGCGACCGCAAGCAGCGCGACATCACCAAGGGGCGCCTCGACGGCCGCAGCGTCGAGATCCAGCGGCTGATCGGCCGCTCGCTGCGCGGCGTCATCGACTTCAGCGCGCTGGGCGAGCGCACGATCTACCTCGACTGCGACGTGCTGACCGCCGACGGCGGCACGCGCTGCGCCTCGATCACCGGGGCGTTCGTCGCGCTCGACCTCGCCTGCCGCCGGCTGATCGCCGAGGGCCTGCTCAAGCGCACCCCGCTGACGGGCACGGTCGCCGCGGTGTCGTGCGGGATCGTCGGCGGCACGCCGCTGCTCGACCTCGACTACTCCGAGGACTCCACGGCGGAGGTCGACGCCAACGTCGTCATGACCGGCGACGGCGGGCTGGTCGAGGTGCAGGCGACCGCGGAGCGCACACCGCTGAGCCGCGCGCACCTCGACGAGCTGCTGGCGCTCGCGCAGGGAGGGATCGAGGAGCTGCGCGCGGTGCAGCAGGAGGCGATCGCCGCCGGCCGATGAAGCTCGTGCTCGCCACGCGCAACCCGCACAAGGTCCGCGAGTTCGGCGCGCTGCTCGCCCCGCACGAGGTCGGAGCGCTCCCCAAGGAGGTCGAGCTGCCGCCCGAGACCGGCGCCACCTTCGCCGAGAACGCGCTGGAGAAGGCGCGAGCGGCCGCGCGGGCGCTCGGCGTCCCGGCGATCGCCGACGACTCGGGGATCCAGTCCGAGGCACTCGGCGGCGCGCCCGGCGTGCGCTCCGCGCGCTTCGCCGGCGAGCACGCGACCGACGAGCAGAACCTCGACAAGCTGCTGGCCGAGGCCCCGGCCGGCAGCGCCCTGGCCTACGTCTGCGCGCTCGCGTTCGTCGCGCCGGACGGCACGGAGCAGCTCGTCGAGGGCCGCTGCACCGGCACGCTCGCGGTGCAGCCGCGCGGCAGCGGCGGCTTCGGCTACGACCCGGCCTTCATCCCGGACGACCTCGAGGGCGGCCGCACGATGGCCGAGCTGTCGCCGGACGAGAAGGACGCCATCAGAGGCAGCCGTCGAAGTCTGGCGCGGCCGCGCTCTCGATCGCCTCGAACAGCGGGCTGATCCTGCTCAAGGTCGTCGCCGGCACGATCACCGGGTCGGTCGCGCTGCTCACCGAGGCCGTCCACTCGTCGATCGACCTGATCGCATCGATCGTGGCGTTCATCTCTGTGCGCAAGGCCGACGAGCCCGCCGACGCTGAGCATCCGTACGGGCACGAGAAGATCGAGGACCTCGCAGCGATGATCGAGGGCGTCCTGATCCTCGTCGGCTCCGGGGTCATCGCGTTCGAGGCGATCCGCCACCTGATCGTTGGGTCCCAGGTCTCGCACCTCGGGTTCGGCATCGCGGTGGTGGCGGTCTCGATCGCCGTCAACTTCTTCGTCTCGCGCAAATTGGACCGCCGGGCGCGCGAGACCCAGTCGGTGGCGCTGGAAGCGGACGCCGTCCACCTGCGCACCGACATGGCGACGTCGTTCGGCGTGCTGGTCGGCCTCACGCTGGTGAGCATCACCGGGGCCGACTGGCTCGACCCCGTCGTGGCGCTCGTGATCGCCGGCGCGATCGTGCGCGAGGGCTTCAAGATCCTCGACCGCTCGTCGCGCGTGCTGGTCGACGAGGCGCTGCCGGCCGACGAGCTCGACGCGATCAGCGCCGAGGTCCGCTCGTTCGGGCCGCAGGGCGTCGCCGGGTTCCACAATCTCCGCGCGCGCCGCGCGGGCGCGCGCCGCTATGTCGACCTGCACGTCCAGTTCGTCGCGGGGACCACGCTCGAGCAGGCGCACGAGACCGCGCACCGCCTGCAGGACGCGATCGCCACCCGGATTCCCGGCGCAGACGTGCTGATCCACCTCGAGCCGGAGGACCGCGTGCGGCCCGGCACAGAGATCAGAGCAGGTTGATCGCCGCGCTGGCGCCCACGGCGGCGGCGAGCGCGGCGTACCCCTGGTAGCCGCCCACGAGCAGGAGCACGGCGCCAAGCACGCAGGCGGCGATCGTCACCAGCCAGGCGATGCGCGTAAGCGGCACGACCGCCATTCTTGCTTACCGTCCGGTCTTCTGAGCACACTGCGCCGCCGCAGCGCCGCTGCTAGCTTCGAAAACAAGCACACTGACCAGGAGGAGCCGCCGTGACGAAGTCGGAATTCGTTGACCAGGTCGCCAACAAGACGAACCTGGGCAAGAAGGAGGCCGCCGAGGCAGTTGACGCTGTGCTCGGGGTGATCGAGGACACGCTCAAGCGCGGCAGCGATGTGACCTTCTCCGGGTTCGGCAAGTTCCACATCTCGCACCGCAACGCCCGCCAGGGCGTTCACCCGCGGACGGGCGAGCCGATCCAGATCGCCGCCTCGAACGTGCCGAAGTTCACCGCCGGCGCCTCGCTCAAGAAGGCCGTCAACAACTGACGCCCTTCGGCGACCGCCTGGCGGCCCTCGTCGCCGAGCGCGAGTCCCAGATCGTGCTCGGGCTCGACCCGGACCCGGCCAGGCTCTGGCCGGGTTCCGGCGACGACGTGGCCGCCCATTGCCGGGCCGTGATCGACGCCGCCGGCCCGGCGTGCGTGGCGGTCAAGCCGCAGGTCGCGTGCTTCGAGCGCCTCGGCGCCGCCGGGTGGCAGGCGCTGCACGAGACGGTCGCGCATGCCCGCGCCGCCGGCCTCTTGGTGCTCGCGGACGCCAAGCGCGGCGACATCGACATCAGTGCGCAGCGCTACGCACAGGCGTTCCTCGCGCCCGGCGGCCTGGAGGCCGACGCGCTCACCGTGAGCCCGTACCTGGGCGCCGACAGCCTCGCGCCGTTCATCGACGCGGCACGCGCGGCGGGCGCCGGCGTGTTGCGGACCTGCAGGACCTCGAGCTCGCGGACGGCGGGCGCGTCTGGGAGCGCAGCGCGCAGCTCGTCGACGGGCTCGGCGCGGCGGGGCCGGACTCCGGCCTCAGCGAAGTGGGCGCGGTGGTGGGCGCCACGGCGCCCGAGCATCTGGCGCGCGCCCGCGAGCTGATGCCGCGCTCGGTGTTCCTGCTGCCGGGCATCGGGGCGCAGGGCGGCCGCGTGGAGGACCTGGCCCCCGCGTTCGCGCCGGGGCGAGCCGGTGGCCTGGTGAGCTCGTCGCGTTCGATCGTGTTCGCCCACGAGCGCGACGGGCGCGATCCCGCGGCCGCCGCGCGCGCTGAGGCCGAGCGCCTGCGAGATGCCGCATGGGCGCTTGCGTGAGCCGCTCGCTCGCGATTTCCGTCCTACGATCCGCGCATGTTCCGCTCTCCGGCTCGCATCCTCGCGCCGCTTTCGCTGGTGGCGTGCGCGGTCGCGGTGCTGGTGATCGTGAACCACAACAACGCCGACAAGGGTGGCTCGAAGTCCTCGAGCCCCCCGGCCGCGACGTCGACCGTGACCACCTCCAA
>VAYD01000419.1 GCA_005883905.1 Actinomycetota bacterium | reverse complement strand
TCGAGCGCTTCATCGGGATCCTGATCGAGGAGACCGGCGGCGAGCTGCCGGTCTGGCTGGCGCCGGTTCAGGCGATCGCACTGCCGATCGCCGACCGCCACGTCGAGGCCGCGGAGGCCGCCGCCGAGCGCCTCGCCCTGGACGGCATCCGCGTCGAGATCGACGAGCGCACCGAGTCGGTCGGGCGCAAGATCCGCGACGCCGAGCTGCAGAAGATCCCCTACATGCTCGTCATCGGCGACAACGAGGCGCAGGACGGCACCGTCGCCCTGCGCCGGCATGGCGAGGGCGATCAGGGCACGGTCGGCCTCGACGAGCTCGCCGAGCGGCTCGCCGCCGAGTCGGTCCCTGCGGCGTAGCGCCGGCGCAGGAGGACGAGCGCACCGGCGCCCACCGCGGCGACGGCAGCCGCCAGGCCCCAGGGGAAGCCGTCGGACGGGGCGCCGTCGTCCTTGGGTGCAACCGCGACCGCGTGCGGCTTCGCGGCGCACCGTTGCACCGGCGTCGTTGAGGAGGTCGATCCTCCCGGCCTGCGCGCGCAGGTGCATCGCGCCGATGTCTTCCGCGCTCAGCCCCGGCAGGTCCACGCAGAACGCGCGCCCGCGCGCGGTGTCGAGCGCGTGCACGAACTGCTCTTCGCCGCCGCCGTAGAGCGTGTACGCCCAGCGCCCGTCGGCGCTGAGGGCGCGGGTCATCGGGAACCCGGTCATCTTCTCGTCGGGGTGGCGGGCGTCGACGATCGCCCGGGGGAGCAGGCGACGGCCTTGCACGTCGTACGCGCGAACGGCGTAGTCGAGCGGGCTCCCGCCGCGGTACTGGATCAGGTACAGCCGGTTGCCGTCGGGCGAGATGCCGTCGAGGCTGAAGTCGCCGCGCAGCGCGAGCCGCGCTGTCGGCCGCAGCGTGAGCGTGTCGACGAGGACGAGGTGCGTGATGCGCGGCGGCGGACCGCTGCGCGGGTCGATCAACGCGAGCGTCGTGCCGTCGGCGCTCAACCCGGTCGTGCTCGCGTCCAGCGCGACCGCGGGCACGACCTTCGCGGTCTTGAGCAGGCGGTGCCGCAGGATGACGCCGCCGTCGCGGCGCAGCTTGACCAGCGTCGTCGACCTCTGGCCGGGGAACGCGACGTAGCGGTACGGGTCGCCCGGCGCGGTCGCTCCGGTCTTCGTCGTGTCCGTGCCGGGCACGGGGTAGCCGGCGGAGCCCGCGGCGGCGGGTGCAACGGCGCCGGCGGCCAGGGCGGCGGCGAGCAGGTGGAGGCGCATGCCCCTTCTACGTCGCGAAGGGGCCCAGAGGTTCCCGTCAGATGCTGCGCACGCTCAGCGGTTCAGCAGCTTGACGTGCTTGACGCGGCAGGGAGCGTTCGGGTGCAGCCGCTTGCAGCGCTCGCGCTTGAGCCGCTCGTAGCCGTTCTGGGTCGACTGGCGGCCCTTGTGCGCGAGCACGTCGTAGCCGTTGCCCTCGGCCCCCTCGGCCACGGCCTCGGCGTGGGCGACCGCCGCGGCCGCGGCTTTGTCCATGGTGACCGTGTGCTCGTCGCTGGAAGAAGATGCGCCACATCCCGCCGCGAACAGGGCCGCGACGGCGAGCGCGGCGGGAAGGCTGGACCGTCGGCGCATGGCGCGCAGTCTCGGCGCCGGTGCCTAGGCGGTCGTCCTCCGCAAGGAGGATCCGAGGTCGTTCTCGCGGACGATCGTGCGCATGTGCGCTAGGCTAGCCCCGTTGACCCGCTTCGCAAAGACGCCAGCGCGCCCAGTTTGACGCGCCGCATCCACAGCTAGTGCCGGTACCTCGCAGGTTCGACCGGCGCCTCCCCGAGCGGGACACGACCCGGATCAACGACCGAATCCGCGTACCTGAGGTGCGCCTCATCGACGAGACCGGCCAGCAGGTCGGTGTCATGAAGACCGAGGAGGCGCTGCGCTACGCACAGCAGCGCGATCTCGACCTGGTCGAGGTCGCTCCCGAGGCCCGCCCGCCCGTCTGCCGCGTGCTCGACTACTCGAAGTACAAGTACGAGCAGGCCCAGAAGCAGAAGGCCGCGCGCAAGCATCAGCAGCAGATCAACGTGCGCGAGATCAAGTTCCGCCCGAAGATCGCCGAGCACGACTACGCGACCAAGAAGGGCCACGTCGAGCGCTTCCTGCGCCACAAGGACAAGGTCAAGGTCACGATCATGTTCCGCGGCCGCGAGGTGACCCATCCGGAGCGCGGCGTGATGATCCTCGATCGCCTCGCCGACGACCTCGGCGATCTCGCGGTGGTCGAGCAGCGCCCGATCCAGGATGGGCGCAACATGACGATGATGCTCGGCCCGTCGAAGGCCGTGCTCGCCGGCACGCTCGAGCAGGCCGCGGCCTCAGCCGAGGCCCCGCAGGAGCCGGAAAACAACGCTCCGCACGCCGACGACGCGGCCTAGCTTGCGTTCCGCCGGTGGGCGTGGGACAGTCCGCCCATCCACTAGGTCCACAGGGGGTCCCATGAAGCGCGGTAAGCGCGGCAAGCGCGGCTGATCTCGGTCGCTATAACCAGAACGTGGTCTTTGCGGCCGCGCCCCGATTGGTCATCCCGATATGGAGATGATCACGGTGGGCTGCGGTCGCGTTGAGCTGCTTGCGTAGCTTCCCGCTGCGCCCGTAGCAGTACCCGTAGGGCTCGAAGTCCTCCATGCCGGCGCCCCAGTAGGAGCAGTCCCAGATCAGCTCCTCGACGCCCATGCGGCGCGCCAGCGCATGCTGGTTGCCGAGCTCGTCGGGCGCATGCTGGTTGCCGAGCTCGTCGGGCGCGAGCAGCAGGTCGATCAGGTGCTTGGCGTCGGCGCGGTCGGCGGCGTTGGTGACGTCGAGGTGCCAGTCGACCGCGCGGTCCTCGGCGTGCAGCGAGGCCGAGTGCTTGCCCCACATCTCGCAGCGGTAGGAGCCCCAGAACACGCCGCCGCTGTGGGCCTCGAGCCAACGCTGGAGGTCGAGCATGCCCTTGCGGTGCTTCGGACCGGTGCAGTGCGTGGCGGGGTCGTAGACCTCGTCGTCGATCGGCGTCGCGAGCTTGTCGGCGGGGTTGCCCGGGAGCGGGCCGAAGTTGGCGGGGAGGCGGAACGCCTGCGCGGGCGCAGCCGTGAAGGCGCAGCACAGCGCAAGCAGCAGGATTCTGCGGACCATGCCCAGTGCCGTCGGACCCGGCACCGGGATCCTTGAGTTTCTTTGTCATACTTCCGCGACCGTCATGCCGAAGATGAAGACCCATTCGGGCGCGAAGAAGCGCTTCAAGCTGACCGCCAAGGGCAAGGTCCGTGGCCGTCATGCGTTCTCGAGCCACATCCTCGAGAAGAAGACGCCGAAGCGTAAGCGCGGCTTCCGCAAGCCGATGGAGGTCTCCGAGCACGACGCGCCGCGGGTGAAGGTGCTGCTGGGGGCGAAGAAGAAGTGACCCGGGTCAAGCGCTCCATCCACGCCAAGAAGAAGCGCCGCGCGACGCTCGAGCGCACGAAGGGCTTCCGCGGCGAGGCGAAGTCGAACTACAAGCGCGCCAAGGAAGCGCTGATGAAGGCGGACGCCTACGCGTACCGCGATCGGCGCAACCGCAAGCGTGACTTCCGCCGCCTCTGGATCACCCGCATCAACGCGGCCGCCCGCCAGAACGGCCTCAGCTACGGCGAGTTCATGCACGGCCTGAAGCTGGCCGGCGTCGAGCTCGACCGCAAGATCCTGGCCGACATCGCCGTGCGCGATCCCGAGACCTTCACCCGACTTGCCGAGACCGCCCGCGAGGCGGCTCAGTCGGCGGCCGCCGCCTAGGCAAAGCACCACCGACAGGCCGACGACCTCCGCGGGCGCCCCAGTGGCGCCCTTTTTGTTGCCTTGATCACCTCACATCACAACCCGCTCCTGAAGGACATCCGCCGGCTCCACCGCCGTCGCGACGGCGGGCGCTTCGTCGCCGAGGGCGAGGACCTCGTCGCGGCGGCCGACGCCGCGGGATGGCAGCCGGTCGTGCGGCTGCGTGCGGGCGTGGACGTCGAGGAGAGCGTGCTGGCGAAGGTGTCGTCGCTCGGCTCCGGGACGCGCGAGCTTGCGGTCTACGAGGAGCGCTGGGCGCAGCCGGCCGGACCGGTCTGCGTCGCGCTGTGGGGCGTGAAGGACCCGGGGAACGTCGGGACCGTCCTGCGTGCGGCGCGCGCGTTCGGCGCGGCCTGCGTCGCGATCGGCCCGAACACAGCCGACCCGTTCGGCACGAAGGCCGTGCGCGCGTCGATGGGGGCGATCTTCGAGGTGCCGCTGGCGCGCGTGGACGATGTGGCCTCGCTGCCCGGACCGCGCGTGGCGCTCGTCGCGCGCGCGGGCGAGCCGATGACCGGCCCGGCGACGGGGACGCTGGTCGTCGGCGCCGAGCGCGAGGGCCTCCCCGACGACGTCGTCGCGGCCTGCGACGAGGTCCGTCACATCGCGATCGAGAGCGAGTCGCTGAACGCCGCGATGGCCGCGACGGTGGCTTTGTACGAGTGGAATAGGGTCCGCGCCTGATGCTCGACCGCATCGAACAGATCCACGACGCCGCCGTGGCGGAGATCGCTTCGGCGGGCACCACCGCGTCGCTCGAGGAGCTGCGGGTGCGACACCTCGGGCGTAAGGCCGAGCTGCCGAACCTGCTGCGCGGCGTCGCGCACCTGCCGCCCGAGGAGCGCGGCGCGGTCGGCAAGCGCGCCAACGAGGTCCGCCGCGAACTCGAGGCGCTGATCGAGCAGCGCGCCTCCGACCTCGAGTCGACGGAGCTCGATGCGCGCCTGGCGACGGACACCGTCGACATGACGCTGCCCGGCACGCCGCCGCAGCCGGTCGGGCGCCTGCACCTGATCACGCAGACGCGCCGCGAGATCGAGGACGTCTTCATCGGCCTGGGCTTCAACGTCGTGGAAGGGCCCGAGGTCGACACCGTCTTCTACAACTTCGACGCGCTCAACCACGACCCCGCGCATCCCGCCCGGTTGCGGTCCGACACGTTCTACGTCCAGGACGACACGGTGCTGCGCACCCACACGTCGCCGATGCAGATCCGCGCGATGGAGCAGTGGCCCCCGCCGATCGCGATCATCGTGCCGGGGCGCGTCTACCGCCGCGACTCCGATGCCACGCACTCGCCGCAGTTCACCCAGATCGAGGGCCTCTGCGTGGACGAGGACATCACGCTCGCCGACCTGAAGGGAGTCCTGCTCGCGTTCGCGCGGGCGATTTTCGGCGTCGATCGCGAGATCCGCCTGCGGCCGCACTTCTTCCCCTTCACCGAGCCGTCCGTCGAGGTCGACGTGTCGTGCTTCGCGTGCGCGCGCGACGGCTCGCCGTGCCGGCTGTGCAAGGGCTCGGGGTGTTCGGCTACGTGCGCGAGCACGGCTACGACCCCGAGAAGGTGCAGGGCTTCGCGTTCGGCATGGGCGTCGAGCGCATCGCGATGCTCAAGCACGGCGTCCCGGACCTGCGGATGTTCTTCGACAACGACGTCCGGCTCCTGGAGCAGTTCGGATGAGAGTCCCGTTGGAATGGCTCCACGACTACGTGCGCCCGGACCTCGGGCTGCGCAAGCTCGCCGAGCGGCTGGCGCTCACAGGGACCGAGGTCGAGGGCATCCACCAGCACGGCGTCGGCGCGCTCGACGGCTTCGTCGTCGGCAAGGTCCTGAGCGCCGACCAACATCCGGACGCCGACCGGCTGACCGTGTGCATGGTCGACGTCGGCGACGGCGAGCCGGCGCAGATCGTCTGCGGCGCGCCGAACGTCGGGGCGGGACAGACCGTTGCGGTC
>VAYD01000412.1:388-4628 GCA_005883905.1 Actinomycetota bacterium | reverse complement strand
TGCGGTGGAACGACAGCCCGTCATAGAAGCCCCGGCGCACGAGATAGGCGACCGACGATGCGGTCTTGGGCGCGCGCTTGACGTCCAGCGCGATGTCGATCTCGCCGCAGTTGGTCTGCATGACCAGCGTTGCGGGCTTGTTGGGCGGCAGCAGCGTCGTCGGCCTGGGGATGTGCTGCGGGCCCTTGTTGGTCGCCTTCGCGGCTTTGCACGCGCCGGCCGAGCCGCCCGCGGACGTGGTCGCTGTCGTGCTCGCGGCGCCCTTCGCGGCTGTCGACGTCTTGGAGCTGCTCTTCCCGCACCCGGCGACGGAGACCGCCAGGACGGCGGCAATCATGGCGAGGACGGGGCGGGACATGGGCGCTCAGGATAATCAGGGACCCCGTGAAGCTGTCTCACCTCCTGGCCGGATACGACAACGTGCTCCTCGACCTCGATGGGTGCGTTTGGGTCGGCGACGACGCGACGCCCCGCGCAGTCGAGGCGGTCGACGCGCTGCGCGGCGCGGGCAAGGGCGTTGCGTTCGTGACCAACGACGCGCGCCACTCGGTCGAGGACTTCGTGCGCAAGCTCTGGGGCCTCGGGTTCCGCGCCTCGGTCGAGGAGGTCGTGACCGTCGGCTCCGCTTTGCAGTTCGTGCTGGCCTCGACGCCGACGTGGAAGCGCGCGTTCGTCATCGGCTCCGACGCGATCCATCGCCACGTCGAGGCCGCGGGTGTGCGCGAGACCATGGACGGCGCCGACGTCGTCGTCATCGCCGGGCACGACCGCTTCGACTACGACGAGCTGCGCTACGCGGTCCAGGCGATCCTCAACGGCGCGCAGCCGATCTGCACCTCCCGCGACGCCACGTTCCCGATGCCCGACGGGCCGTGGCCGGGCACGGGCGCCGTCGTCGCCGCCGTCGAGCTGGCGACGAGCGCGGAGGCCGTGACGATCGGCAAGCCGTCTCCGGACATCTTCCACACGGCGCTGGACCGGCTCGGGCCCGGGCGCACGCTCGTGGTCGGCGACCGCGCCGACAGCGACCTGGCGGGGGCGCACGCCGCCCGGCTCGACGGCGCGCTGGTCGGTGGCGAGCGGTCCGACGACGCGGTCGCCTGCGCGACTACCCTCGCGGACCTGATCCTGGCGTGATCTCGCTGATCGTCAACCCATCCGCCGGCGGAGGCCGCGCGGCCCGAGTCCTGCCGAAGGTGCAGGAGCGGCTGCGCGCGCTCGGGGTCGAGCAGCACACCGAGCTGACCCGCGACCTCCCCCACGCCCAAGAGCTCGCGCGTTCCGCAGCCGCCGCCGGCGAGCCCGCGGTCGTCCTCAGCGGCGACGGGCTGGTCGGCGCGGTGGCGCACGTGCTGCGCGGTCATCCCGGCGCGGTCATGGGCGTCCTCCCCGGCGGCCGCGGCAACGACTTCGCCCGCGTGACCGGCATCCCGGTCGACGCGGAGGAGGCCTGCGACGTGATCGCGAACGGCAAGCCGCAGCCGGTCGACGTCGGCGACGTCGACGGCAACACGTTCATCGGGATCGCATCGCTGGGCTTCGACTCCGAGGCCAACCGGATCGCCAACGAGGCGCCGGCGCGCCTGGGCAACCTCGTCTACACCTACGGTGCACTGCGAGCGCTCGCGGCCTGGAAGCACGCGAGCTACGAAGTCGTCATCGATGGCGAGGCGCATGCGTTCAGCGGCTGGAGCGTCGCCTGCGCCAACTCCAAGGCCTATGGCGGCGGCATGTACCTGGCGCCCGACGCCGACCTGCACGACGGGCAGCTCGACATTGTCTTCTGCGACGCCATGAGCAAGGCACGCTTCCTGCGGCTGCTGCCGACGGTCTTCAAGGGCGAGCACGTCAGGCTGCCCGAGGTCCACGTGCTGCGCGGCGCCGAGGTGCGCATCAGCGCCGACCGCCCGTTCACGGTCTACGCCGACGGCGACCCGATCGGCGAGCTCCCCTGCACGGTCCGCGCCGTGCCCGGCGCGGTCAAGGTGCTGCTGCCGTGAGGGCGAGCGAGCTGGCAGCCCGCGCCGCAGGCGCGGCCTCGCGCCTTGCGGGGCGCGGCGGCACGTCATTGCCCGGCAAGCTGCTGCTGCGGATGGAGCCGGGCGCGATCGATCGCCTCTCGCGCCCGCTGACCAGCGCCATCCTGTCGGCCACCAACGGAAAGACCACGACCGCCGCCATGAGCGCGCGCATCCTCGAGCGCAGCGGCCACACGCTCGTGCACAACCGCGCCGGGGCGAACATGGCCGGCGGCGTCGCGACGGCATTGCTGCGCGGCCGCGGCGACACCGGCCTGTTCGAGGTCGACGAGTTCTGGCTCCCACAGGTCCTCACCCAGGTCCGCCCGCGCGCACTGCTGCTGGCGAACCTGTTCCGCGACCAGCTCGACCGCTACGGCGAGCTGGAGACGATCGCCGAGCGGTGGGCCCAGGCGCTGCAGTCGACGCCCGTCGAGCAGCTCGTCCTCAACGCCGACGACCCGGTCGTCGCCGACCTCGGGCGGGAGCGCCGCCCGCTCTACTTCGGCGTCGAGGACAACGGCATGGCGATGGCGCAGATGCAGCACGCCGCCGACGCCAAGCACTGCCGCCGCTGCGGCGCCGCGTACGTCTACGCACCTCGGCCACTACCACTGCCCCAACTGCGACGCGCGCCGGCCGCAGCCGCAGGTCACGGCGCACCACATCACTTTGCAGGGAACGCGCAGGGCCCGTTTCGAGCTGCGCACGCCGGCCGGCGTCGCCGACGTCGACCTCCCGCTGCCGGGGCTCTACAACGTCTACAACGCGCTCGCAGCGGCCGCGCTCGGGCTCGCGCTCGGCGCGCCGCTGGACGACGTGGTCTCCGGCCTGCAGGAGGTCTCCCCCGCGTTCGGCCGCGCGGAGACCGTCCGGCTGCGCGACCGCGACCTGTCGATCCTGCTCGTGAAGAACCCGGCCGGGGCCAACGAGGTGCTCCGCACGCTGACCCTCGAGCCGGGCGAGCACGACGTCTTCGCCGTGCTCAACGACAACGTCGCCGACGGGCGCGACGTGAGCTGGGTCTGGGACGCGGACTTCGAGGTCCTCGCCGACCGCATCCGCCGGGTCACGTGCAGCGGCACGCGCGCCGCCGAGATGGCGGTGCGGATGAAGTACGCGGGCGTGCCGCCGGAGCGGATCGAGGTGCGCGGCGACCTGGCGGCCGGGCTGGACGCCGCGATCGGCGACGGCGACGGGCCGCTGTACGCGCTGCCGACATACACCGCGATGCTCGCCCTGCGCGAGGAGCTGGTCGCGCGCGGCGCCGCGAAGGAGTCGTTCACGTGACCGAGGTGATGTGGCACGACCTCGAGTGCGGCGGCTACGTCGAGGACTTCCGGCTCTGGCGCGAGCTGGCGGGCAACGGCCCGGTCCTGGACCTCGGCTGTGGCACGGGCCGCGTGGCGCTCGACCTCGCGCAGCGCGGCGTGCCGGTCGTCGGCCTCGACGTCGACGAGGCGCTGCTCGCCGAGCTTCGCAGTCGCGCCGCGGGGCTGCCCGTCGAGACGGTGCGCGCCGACGCGCGCGACTTCCACCTCGGCCGCCACTTCCCGGTGGTGCTCGCACCGATGCAGACCGTGCAGCTCCTCGGCGGACCGGACGGGCGCGCCGGCTTCCTGAGCTGCGCGAAGGCGCACCTCGAGCCCGGCGGCATCTGCGCCATCGCGATCGCCGACGACATCCAGACGTTCGACGAGATCGACGCGCCCCTGCCGCTGCCGGACGTGCACGAGGAGGGTGGCACCGTCTACTTCTCGCAGCCGGTGTCGATCAAGGACCAGGGCGATCGCTTCGAGATCGAGTTCGTGCGCGAAGTCGTCGACCCCAATGGCGGCCGCAGCAGCGGCCGCAACGTGATCCACCTGGACCGGCTCGACGCCGAGCAGCTCGAGGCCGAAGCGGCGGGCCTCTTCACCGTCCTCGAGTCGCTGACCGTGCCCGCCACCGACGCCTACGTGGGATCGACGGTGGTGATGCTGCGTGCCTGACCACACGCTGCGCATCTGTGCGCTCTATCCCGACCTGATGAACATCTACGCCGACCGCGGCAACCTCCTGCTGCTCGAGCGCCGCTGCGGCTGGCGCGGGATCGGCTTCGAGATCACGCCCGCCGGGCTCGGCGACCCGATCGACGCCGACGCGCACGACCTGTTCTACCTCGGCGGCGGCCAGGATCGCGACCAGCTGCTGTGCGCGCAGGACCTGGTCGAGACCAAGCG
>VAYD01000412.1:0-306 GCA_005883905.1 Actinomycetota bacterium | reverse complement strand
GCATTCGGCAGCGAGGAGGTCCCCGGCGTCGGGCTCGTGGACCTGCGCACCGTCCGCATGAATACGTCCCCACCCACCCCGCGGCTGGTCGGCAACGTGGCGATCGAGGTCCAGCTCCCGGGCGCAGAGAGTCCGCGGCTCCTCGCAGGCTTCGAGAACCACGGCGGCCGAACGCATCTGGGACCAGGCGAGCAGCCGCTCGGCCGCGTGCTGAAGGGCCACGGCAACACCGGCGAGTCGGGGTTCGAGGGCGTCATCCGCGACGGCGTGATCGGCACCTACCTGCACGGCCCGCTGCTGCCCAAG
>VAYD01000418.1 GCA_005883905.1 Actinomycetota bacterium | reverse complement strand
CGCCGATCCCGAACTGCACGAGGTCACCGGCGAACAGCGCGACGCCGACGCCGAACGGGATGCCCCACAGCAGCGCCAGCCGGTTGGACTTGACGAAGCTCTCGAACAGCAGGTCGCGCCGCTCGCGCACCGCGCACACCGCCGGGTACATCGTCGACGCCAGGATCTGGTCGACCTTGTTCGTGTAGTTGGAGATCTGGCTCGCCAGCGTGACGTAGCCGACGCCCGACAGCCCGAGCACGCGCGTGCCGGTGAGCAGGTACACCTGGATGTTCAGGAAGCGCGCGCCCTGGCCCAGGAACAGCGGCCAGGAGAACGTGTAGTACTCGCGCAGCGTCCCGCGGTCGTAGCGCAGCCGCAACGGGTAGGGCGACTTCGCCACGCACACCGCGGCCGCCGCCCACGCGCCCACGACGGTCCCGATCACCAGTGCCCAGTAGCCGAACCCGGCGACCGCCAGCGCGACCATCACGACGAACCCGAGCACGGGGTCGATCGCCTGCAGCGTGCGCTGCTTGGCGAACTCCATCGAGCGGTAGTGCACCCACACCGGCGTCTGCAGCACGACCGCCGGGCAGGCCAGCAACGTCGCGAGCGCCGGCGCGACGATCTTCCACTGCCCATAGGCCAACCCGATCAGCGGGATCGCCAGCGCCACGATGACCGTGAAGATCCCGGTCATCGCCGCCTCCATCGTGAACGCCCGCTGGAACGCGAGCTCCTGGTCGGCCTCGTCCTGCTGGACGTACTTGTCCGGCACACCGACGTCCTTGAACCAGAACAGCCCCGCGACCGCGACCGACAGCACGCCCCAGACGCCGTAGTCGCCGGTCGACAGGAAGCCGGCGAGCAGGAACCCGCGCGCCAGCCCGAGCGTGTTGAGCGCGACCAGGAACGCGCCGTTGATGATCGTCCCGCGCGCGGCTTTGCGGCGCAGCGACGTTCCGCGCAGCGCGGCCCGCGTCTGGAGATGGTCCCCTTGCCCGTCCATTCCCCCGCGCCGGAAGCTAGCAACGCACCGGAAACGGGGCGCCGGGTGCCCCCAGGGGCATAGGCTGCCCGCCCGGTGCGCATCCTCACCGTCGGCAACATGTACCCGCCGCACCATCTCGGCGGCTACGAGCTCATCTGGCGCTCCGCGGTTCGCCATCACCGCGCGGCGGGCCACGACGTGCGCGTGCTCACCACGGACGTGCGCCTCGGCGAGCCCGCCGAGCCCGACGACCCCGACTGCTTCCGCGACCTCCGTTGGTACTGGAAGGACCACGCCTGGCCGCGCCTGGCCTTCCCCGAGCGCCTCCGGCTCGAGCGCGAGAACGCGCGCACCCTGCGCCGCCACGTCGGCGAGTTCCGCCCCGACGTCGTCGCGTGGTGGGCGATGGGCGGCATGTCGCTGTCGCTGCCGAAGCGAACGACCCTGCCGAGCGCCGCGTTCGTCCTCGACGACTGGCTCGACTACGCGCCCAAGGAGGACCAGTGGGGCCGGCTCCTTCGCCGCAGGCGCTTCGACACCGCCACGGTCGACCACTGGGTCTTCATCAGCGAGTACACGCGCGAGCGCGCGCAGTCGCAGGGCTACGTCTTCGCCTCGAGCGAGGTCAACCCGGCCGGAGTCGGGGAGGAGTTCCTGACGGCGGCGCCGCCACGCGAGTGGTCGTGGCGCCTGCTGTACGTCGGGCGCATCGACGAGCGCAAGGGGATCGACACCGCGATCCGCGCGCTCGAGCACCTGCCGGCCGAGGCGACGCTGCGCGTCGTCGGCTCGGGGGACGAGGCTGCCGAGCAGCGCTTGCGCGCACTCGCCGGCGAGCGGGTGACGTTCGAGTGCATCGTGCCGCGCGAGGACCTCCCGGCCGTCTACGCCGAAGCCGACGCCGTCCTGTTCCCCGTGCGCTGGCGGGAGCCGTGGGGCGTCGTGCCGCTGGAGGCGATGGGCGTCGGCCGGCCGGTCGTCGCAACCGGCCGCGGCGGCAGCGGCGAGTACCTGCGCGACGGCGAGAACGCCCTGCTGTTCGACGCCGACGACGAGGCCGCGCTCGCGTGGCAGGTCACCCGGCTGGCCGACGACGAGGGGCTGCGCGAACGGCTGCGGGCCGCCGGGCGCGCGACCGCCGAAGCGCACACCGCCGCCGCGCACGACGCGCGCGTCACCGCGATCCTGGAGGGTCTGGCCCGTGGATAGGTTGCAGCGAGTCGTGTGGCGCGGGCGGATCCTGGCGCCCTACCGGCGCCATCAGTTCGCGAGCTTCGGCAAGGACTCGATCCTGCACCGGCCCGACTGGGTCGCGCACCCCGAGAAGATCGAGATCGGCTCGAGCGTCCTGATGTTCCACGGCCTTTGGCTCGCCGCCGAGCGCCCGACGTGGCACATGCCGGAGCCGGCCATCCGGATCGGCGACCACGTCGGCGTCCGGCCCTCCGTGACGATCAGCGCCGCCGAGTCGATCACG
>VAYD01000417.1 GCA_005883905.1 Actinomycetota bacterium | reverse complement strand
ACGAGAACGACGCGGCGCACGCCGTCGCCGCGCAACGCGAGACGCTGAGCGCCGCGCTCGATCGCATCAGCGGCGCCGTCGAGCTGTCCGTCCACGCTCCGGCCGACGCTCGCGAGCGGCTGCGCCCGCTCGCCCGCGACTGCGTCGACCGGCCGGGCCGGACGGCCTACCTCGTCGATCGCGACGCCGTCGCTGCGTTTCGCGCGCGCGCGGACGAGCTGCAGGCCACCTGCACCGGGCCGTGGCCGCCCTACAGCTTCAGCCAGGCGCCGGCGCCGGCGCATCGCATCGGCGCGGACCCCGAGAACGTCGCCAAGGGCCTCGGCCAGCTCGTGCTGACGATCGTCGAGCTGCTGCGCCAGCTGATGGAGCGCCAGGCGCTGCGGCGGATCGACGCGGGCGGGCTGTCGGACGAGCAGATCGAACGGCTCGGGACGACGTTCATGGAGCTCGACAAGCGCATGGAGCAGCTGCGCGCCGAGTTCGATCTCGAACCGGAGGACCTCAACCTCGACCTCGGCCCGCTTGGCCGGCTGCTCTGAGGGTAGCTGCGAAACGCATGGCGTTGCTGCCGACAGAACGCCGGGACGAGGTCCTGCTGGCCGCACTCGCCGAGCGGCCCGACCCGCAGCTGCGCGCCGCGTTGGTGGAGCGCTACCTGCCGCTCGCACGCAGCATCGCGCGCCGCTACGCGCGCGGCGCCGAGCCGCTGGACGACCTCGTACAGGTCGCCTCGCTGGGGCTGCTCAAGGCGCTCGACCGCTTCGATCCCGCGCGCGGCGTCGCGTTCTCGAGCTTCGCCGTCCCGACGATCGCCGGCGAGGTGCGGCGTCACTTCCGCGACCGCACCTGGGCGGTGCGCCCGCCGCGCGACCTGCAGGAGCGCGCGCTGTCGGTCGAGCGCACGAGCGAGGAGCTGACGAACCGCCTCGGCCGCAGCCCGACCGTCCGGCAGATCGGCCAAGCGCTCGAGCTAGACGACGAAGAGGTACTCGAGGCGATGCAGGCGCTGCGCGCCGGCACGGCGACGTCGTTGTCAGCGTCGCGCGGCGCCGACGACGAGGGCGAGCACTCGCTCGAGTCCACGATCGGCGTCGACGAGGACGGCTTCGACCGCGCCGAGCAGCGCGTGGTCTACGAGCAACTCGCCCACTGCCTGACCCCACGCGAGCGTCGCGTGCTCGACCTGCGCTTCAAGCGCGACCTCACGCAGGAGGAGATCGGCAGGCAGGTCGGCGTCTCGCAGATGCAGGTCTCACGGATCCTGCGCGGCGCGCTGGCGAAGCTGGAGGCCGAAGCGCGCTCCTCCTGAGCTGGAACGTCCAGGGGAAGCTGACGCGACTTCCCGAGCAGGCCGCCCGCGTGGCCGAGCTCGCCCCGGACGCCGTCTGCCTGCAGGAGATCACGGACAAGGCCGCGCCGCTCTGGGAGCACGGGCTGCGCTCGATCGGCCTGACGCATGTCGCGCATCCCGAGCCGTGGCCCCGCGACGAGCTGCGCAAGCGGCGGCTCGCCGTGCTGACGGCCGCGCGCGAGCCGTTCGCCGCGGCGGCGATCGAGGCCGTGCCGTGGCCTGAGCGCGCGCTGTCGGCGACCTTCGCCGACGGCTTCGAGCTCGTCAACGTGCACTCGCCGATCAGCCCGAGCCCGAACCTCGCGAAGGTCCGCACCCACGAGGCGCTGCACGCGTACCTCGCGGCCGACGGCGATCGTCCGCGCGCGCTGTGCGGCGACCTCAACACGCCGCGCAAGGAACACGCCGACGGCAGCGTCTGGACGTTCGCCCACGACCGCTACGGCCGCCTGCGCGAGGAGCGCGGCGAGCGCTGGGACGCCGCCGAGCGCGCCCTGATCCGCGGGTTGGAGCCGCTCGGCTACCGCGACGCGTTCCGCGCCCTGCACGGCTTCGCCGCGAAGGAGCCGACTTGGGAATGGCCGCGATGGGGCGGCGGCTACCGCCTCGACCACCTCATCGTTTCAGAGGCGGTCGAGGTCGGCGCCTGCCACTACGCGCACGACTGGCGGCGCGAAGGGCTCTCGGACCACTCGGCGCTGATCGCGGAGCTTCGCCCGGCTCAGCTCCCGTCCTTGAGCGACCACAGGCCTCCCGGGAAGCCGCCGAGGTAGGCGGTGCCCTTGGGGCTGATGTTCACGGCGGCGTAGTGGTTGTTCCACGCGCTGCCGTTGCCGGCGAGGACCTTGTAGGCCGTCTTGCCGGTGCGGAAGTCGATCGCGGTCCAGTACCACGGATCGTCGGGCGCGGTCGACGGCGGGTTGGTGTATGTGTAGATCAGGCCGGTGGCCAGCGAGGCCTTCGGCACGACGCTCGGTGCGCGCTCGTCGCTGGTCCAAGCGACGTGGCAGCCCTTGCCGTTCTTGTTGACGTCGACGCGGGCG
>VAYD01000416.1 GCA_005883905.1 Actinomycetota bacterium | reverse complement strand
GCGTTCGGCGCGGCGGGCGCCCGCTTCGATCTCGGCGTCGGAGATGTGCGCGAGCGACGAGGCGAAGCGCTCGCGCAGGAGCTGCGCCGCCTCCTCGCGGGTGTAGCGCAGGCGCATCGGGACGGGCTGCCGGCGGGCCGACAGAAAGCCCGCGCCGCGCAGCTCGTCGACGAGCGTGTCCGGCGCCGGGAAGCGCGCCGCGTCGATCGCTGCGTAGGAGGGCAGCAGGTCGGCCATCCAGAAGCGCGGCGCACCGGCCGGGTCGACGGTCAGGATCGCGACAACGCCGCCGGGCTCCAGGGTCCGGCGCAGCTCCGCGAACGCCGCCGAACGGTCGTCGACGAGGTGCACGACGGTCTGCAGGAACGCGCGCTCGACGGCGTCGTCGGCGAGCGGGAGCTCTTCGGCACGCCCCTGGAGCCACGTGACGGCGCGGCTGCGCTCGCGCGCGACGGCGAGCATCGCCGGCGAGGGGTCCACGCCGAAGGCCGTGCAACCGTGGCGCTGCACAAGGGCCGCGGCGAAGCGGCCCGTCCCGCACCCGAGATCGAGCACGCGCCGACCCGCGAGATCGCCCTCCCGCACGAGCAGGCCGAGCGCGCGCTCGACCAGCTGATGGCGGAGCCGGTCGTAGCGCGTGGCGATCGCGTCGAAGTGGGCCCGCGTCACGCTCGGACGGTAGCGTGACGTCCATGGCGCGGCGCACGATCGCGGACCTGCTCGCCGAGGCGCGGGAGCAGCTCGGCCACCGCCCCAGCCCGCAGGAGGCGCACGCCACGGCAGCCGCGGGCGAGGCGATCCTCGTGGACGTCCGCGCCGGCGACGTGCTCGCCCGCGACGGGCGGATCCCCGACGCGATCCACCACCAGCGCACCGTGATCGAGTGGCGCGCGGACCCCGAGTGCGAATGGCGCGACGAGCGGATCGCGGATCTCGACGCGCCGCTGATCCTGTTCTGCTCGCAGGGCTACGCGTCGTCGCTCGCCGCCCAGACGCTGCGCGAGATGGGCTTCACGCGCGTGACCGACATGGACGGCGGCTTCGACGCCTGGAAGGAACAAGGATTGCCCACCCTCCCCCCGGTCGATTGAGCGACCACGTGGATCCCGCGGCGCTGCGCCGCCAGTACGAGGGCCCGCCGTTCGACGTGGGCGACCTCGCGCCGACCTGGCTCGAGCAGTTCCAGCGCTGGCTCGACGACGCGGTCGCCGCGACGGTCCCGGAGCCCAACGCGATGGTCGTCGCCACCGCGGACCCGAGCGGCGCCCCGAGCGCCCGGACCGTCCTCCTGCGCGGCGTCGACGAGCGCGGCTTCGCCTTCTACACGAACCTCGAGTCGCGCAAGGGCCTCCAGGCGCTCGCGAACCCGCGTGCGAGCGCCGTGTTCACCTGGCTCGGCCTGCAGCGCCAGGTTGTCGTCACGGGCGCGGTCGAGCGCGTGAGCGACGAGGAGGCCGACGTCTACTGGGCCTCGCGCCCTGTCGCCTCCCGCATCAGCGCCGCCGCCAGCCCGCAGTCACAGGTCGTGCCGTCGCGCGAGGCGCTCGACGAGACGTGGGCGAAGGTCGCCGAGCAAGGCGATGACGTGGCGCGCCCGCCGCACTGGAGCGGGCTGCGGATCGTGCCTGAGACGGTCGAGTTCTGGCAGGGCCGCCGCGATCGCTTCCACGACCGCCTGCGCTTCCGCCGGCAGGGCGAGGACTGGGTCGTCGAGCGGCTCGCCCCCTAGCCAGCCAGCACGGCGACCACGAACCGCTAACTCCGCGCGCGGACCACGTCACTCCCACTCGATGGTTCCGGGAGGCTTCGACGTGATGTCGAGCACCACCCGGTTCACTTCGCGCAGCTCGCCGATCATGCGCGCGGCGATCTGCTCGAGCAGGTCGTAGGGCAGGCGCGCCCAGTCGGCGGTCATCGCGTCGTCGGACGTGACGGCCCGGATGACCACGACGTACCCGTAGGTGCGCTCGTCGCCCTGCACGCCCACCGTCCGCACATCGGGCAGCACGCAGAAGGACTGCCACAGCTCGCGGTACAGGCCGGCCTTGCGGATCTCGTCCTGCAGGATGTAGTCGGCGTCACGCAGGACGTCGAGGCG